>JACQNR010000461.1 GCA_016202975.1 Acidobacteriota bacterium | reverse complement strand
TCGATGCAGTGCGTGACGACGCCGCTCTTGGTGGTGAAGTGTTTCGATTTGATCCAGGTTTCGGTGGCCTCGGGATGGACGTGGCAAGTATGGAAGCAGAAATCGTCGGTGGACGTGGCGTCCATTCCGGTCTTGCCCGCGAAGGAGAGGCCCACGCCCAGAATGATTCCGCCCGCGACCAGCAGAAAACTCTTGCGCCGGAAGAAGGGGCGCTTCGACGCGCTATCGGAAGATGCAGGCAGCTTGAGCTACTCCTTTGAGGATATTTCGCCGCAACCCCGCGGGAATCTGCGCGAACGGAAATACTCGAATCCGTTCGCGGTTCGCCGAATCAGAAACGCGGAAGCGCCCTCGACCGATTCGATCAGCTTGAGCCCGCCGTCCGTGGGCATGACCGAGAGGGCTGTGGCCAGCGCATCGGCGGAGATTCCATCTCGCGCCATAACCGTGGTGCCTGCCGCGGCGCTGAGCCCCACACCGGACGCGGGTTGGATAATGTGCGAATAGCGCTGGCCGCCAGCCTCCAGGAACTGATGCGTGTCGCCGGAAGTCGAAATGGCCCCGTCTTTCAGCATCACTGAACAGAGGGGTGCTCGACCGTGGGGATCCGGATTCTCGATATCAATCTTCCAACCGCGCACTCCGGGCGGCGTGCCTGTGACGCGAATGTCTCCTCCCAGCGCGATCAGCGCCGCGCGAATTCCGCGTGCCCGCAAAACTTCAATCGCCTGGTCGGCGGCATATCCTTTGGCGATCCCGCCCAGATCGAACTGCATGCCGGGGCGTTTCAGCATGACCGTGTGCGTCGGCGCATCGAGTTCGAGATTGCGATAATCGACCAGCCCCCGTGCCTCGGCAATTTCCGCGGCGGTGGGCAATCGATGGTTGCGCCTTGCTTCCCGCCACAGCCGCACGAGGGGACCGATGCTTATATCAAACCCGCCACCCGAAAGGCGTGAATATTTTTGCGCCTGCTCGAGCACATAGAACAATTCGGGGCTGACGCCTTGCGGCCTGTTTACCGCCTCGCGTGAGAGCCAGTTGAGCTCGCTTTCCTCGCGATAATCGCTCAGCGCTTGCTCCAGCTCTTCGATGCGTTCAAAAGCCGCGTTCGCAGCCCCCTCGCCTGCCAGCCTGTCCTGGGCGTAAAGAACGATGCGCACGCGCGTGCCCATGCGCTCTATGGAGTATTCGTAGCGGCGAGCACTGTGCGCCTGGTCAACGCCAAGGGCCGATGAAAAAACAATCAGGGAAGAGAAGGCGACCGGTAGAGCAAGCCGAAAGTGTGAACAGCGCGTCAGCACGCTGCTGTGCTGGATGAGCCGCTGGTGGGGGCGCATCAAATTCAAATCACTCGTGCGGTGCGGCGCTCACACCTCGTCAGGCCAGATCAACCACGCGCGCATGGCGCACCGCCGGAATCGCGCGGATTTCCGCAAGAACTTCGTCGGGAAGGTGATTGTCGATGTTCACGAGCCCGATGGCCTCCTGGGATTTTTGTTTGCGGCCGAGCGCAAAGTTGGCGATGTTGATGCGGCGGTCGCCGAGGATGGTTCCCACGCGGCCGATGACCCCGGGCACGTCCTGGTTGCGGATATACAGAATGACGCCGCGCAGGGGAGCTTCGATATCGATGTCGCTGATGCCCAGAATACGGAGGCCGCGATCTATCCCCACCATCCCCAGCACCGAGGCAGACTCCGTTTCGGTCTTGAGGGCGATGCCGAGGGAATTGGAAAACGCCGCGCGACGCGAGCTGCGCAGTTCCACGACCTCAATCCCGCGCGACTGGGCGATGGCTCCGGCATTGATCAGATTCGCCTGCTCCGAAAGCACGTGGCTGAGAATGCCTTTCAGCACCGCGTTCTTCACCAGGTGGGTGTTGAGCTCCGCCAGCCCTCCGTCGTAGCTGATCCGGACTTCTTCGACGCGCTTGCCGGCAATCTGCGCGACGAAAGCGCCAAGCTTATCGCCGAGCTGGATGTAGGGCTCCATCTTCTTGTACTCCTCCGGCGAAAGCGCCGGCATGTTCACCGCGTTGCGGGCGACACCGAGCAACAAGTAATCGCGCACCTGCTCGGCGATGCGAATGCCGACGGTTTCCTGCGCTTCCTCGGTCGAGCCGGCGATGTGCGGCGTCGCGACCACGTTGGGGTGGCTGAGCAGCTTGAAATCCTTGGGGGGTTCCTGCTCAAAGACGTCGAGGCCGGCGCCCGCGACTTTCCCGCTCTCGAGCGCCTGGAGCAAGTCGGCTTCGTTGATCAGCTCGCCCCGCGCGCAATTGACTATGCGCACTCCGTCTTTGGCCTTGGCAAAGCTCGCGGCATTCAGCAGGTGATGGTTCTCCGCGGTTGCCGAGGCATGTACGCTGATGAAATCGCTCTCAGCGAGAAGCTCATCGAGCCCTACGAGGCGAACGTTCTGTTCGCGCGCGATGGCCGAAGCGACGAAGGGATCATACGCGATCACCGTCATTTGGAAAGCCTGGGCGAGACGCGCAACTTCCAGACCGATCTTGCCAAACCCGATGAGGCCGATGGTCTTGGAGCGCAGCTCGGTGCCAATCAGCTTTTTCTTTTCCCAGCGGCCTTGCTTGAGTGCGCCGTCGGCCTGGGGAATACGCCGCACCAGCCCCAGCATGAGCGCCAGGGCGTGCTCGGCGACGGCCACGGCGTTGCCGCCCGGCGTGTTCATCACCACGATGCCTTTTTGCGTGGCCACGTTGAGATCCACGTTGTCCACGCCCACGCCCGCGCGGCCAATCGCCCGAAGTCGAGCTGCCTTTTCGAGCAGCGCGGCGTTGGCTTTCGTGGCGCTGCGGACGATGAGTGCGTCGGCGTCCCGGATCTCATCCGCGGCAGTCGCTCCGGGTTTGTCGGGCAGAAATACAACCTCGAACGAACTTTCACTTCGCAGTGTTTCAAGCGCGTGCTTGGAAACGTTGTCGGCAACCAGGATCTTCATGAGAGCACTCTGCGTCTGTGCCGCTTTCCCCGGCGCGGAGGATAGCGCCGCGACGGAAGATATCAGGCACTGGGATACAAAAGAATTAACTCGCCAGCTTCAGATACGCCTCTTCAGCGGCGCGCACGCCGCAGCCGAGCTCCACCTTGTGCCCGAGCTTGTGGAGCGCCACTTCAAGTGCTGCGACGACGGCGAACACGTCCACAACATCGTAATAACCGAGATGGGCAAGCCGGAAGATCTGGCCCTTCATGGAGCCCTGTCCGTTGGCGACGATGGCCCCGAAGCGGTTCCGCAGTTCCTTGATGATGGCGCCCGAATCCATGCCCTGCGGCGGGCAAACCGCCGTGGCGGCGTTGGCGGGCGAGGAGACGGCGAACAACTTGAGGCTCAGCGCCGTGGCCGCCTCGCGGGTCATCGCCGCGAGCAGTGCGGCGTTGGCAATCAGGTTCTCGCGCCCGATTTCCTTCACGTACTCAAGTGCCGCATGCAGGCTGATTACCAGCGTCGTCGCCGGCGTGTAGGCCGTTTCGCCCTTGGTCTGATTCTTCCGTTCCTTGGCGAAGTCAAAATAGAAGCGCGGCAACTTGGCGCGCTCCATCATCGTCCAGGCTTTTTCGCTGATGCTCGCAAAGGCCAGC
>JACQNR010000460.1 GCA_016202975.1 Acidobacteriota bacterium | reverse complement strand
GCAGGAAAGTGGAGCGATCGAGGAGGCTACCATGGCCGATTATGTCAAAGTGGCGCAGGCCAGCGAAATTGAACCTAACCACGGCAAGTTGGTCGAGGTGCAAGGAAAGAAGATCGCTCTGTTCAACGTAGACGGTAAATTCCACGCCATCGACAACACCTGTACGCATCGCGGCGGCCCTCTATCAGAGGGAGAGCTCGACGGCGACGAGGTCACTTGCCCCTGGCACGGCGCCAAATTCAAGGTCACCAGTGGCGAGGTGCTCAGGCCGCCGGCGCCGCAAGGGGTGAAGAGCTTTCCGGTCCGAGTCACAGGAAACGACGTAGAAATTGAGATTTGATCGACCTTCTGAATCGCTGCAGGTAGGAGGCGACCATGGAGACTAAACGGATTACCCCGGAGGAAGCCAAGGAGCTCCTCGATTCAAACGCGGGCTACACCTATCTGGACGTGCGAACCGTCGCCGAGTTTGAAGCAGGGCACGTCCTGGGGGCCAAGAACATTCCTGTGATTGAACCCGACCCGTACGGCCGCATGCAGTTGAATCCTCGCCTTCTGGAGACTGTGGAAGCGAATTTTGGCACGGACTCCAAATGCATTACCGGTTGCCAGAAAGGCGGCCGTTCGCTAAAAGCGGCGGAGCTTCTGTTGAGCTCGAGGTTTACCCATGTCCTCGATATGCGCGGGGGATTTGGCGGCGAGACCGATGAGATGGGACGACTGACTTTTCCCGGCTGGGCCTCCCGGGGCCTTCCGACAACCTGGGAGAGTGCTCCGGAAGATCGATACGAGAACCTAGCGAAAAAATGAGGTAAGACACCCCCGTGCCTGTTATGTCTGAGTACGCCGCGCTGCGAGCCGCGGCCGCCGAATGGGAAGCCGAGTTCGCACGCCAGAAAGCCCATTACGCTTCCAAGATCCAGTGCCGGCTCGGTTGCACCAGAAGTGGAAGCAGGGTGGCGTCGTCGAGGTCAGCGTGCCGATGCCCATCGAGCGCGTGAAAGCAATCCCCTGGTCGAGGCGGACGTGGGCCGCGTGGCGCTGATGCGCGGGCCGATCGTCTACACACTGGAATCGATTGATAACAGCGCGCCGGTCCGTGATCTCATGCTGCCCGAGAATTCCCGCCTCGTTCTCGAACATCGCGCGGATTTGCTGGGCGGAGTCACCGTGATCAAAGGGCAAGCGTGGGTGTCGGACCCCGGAAACTGGGCGAACGCCCTTTATCTGATTGGAGGGGAGATCCCCACGCCCCAGCCTGTCGAGTTTACGGCGATTCCTTACTTCGCGAAAACGAACAGCGGCCCCGTGGATATGCTCGTCTGGATGCGCGAGGCGGAAGCGCAGCCCGCTCGGCGCTAAGCGAGGGAACTCAGTTCGCAGCGAGGAGCTTGATGCAGACGGGGGAGGGAACCTGAAGAATCTGCCAGCCGGCGTGAGGCGCCCTGTTTGAGGGTCAATGCGAAATGTAAAGATGTCCCTCGAATTCTGATTGGCCACAAATAGGAATTGGCCGGATGGGTCAATTTCGAAACACCTCGGCCAGCTTCCCCTCGGGGGAACGGTTTCCACAAAAGTCAGGATGCCCGCCCCCGGATCCACGAAAAACACCGCAATGCTGCTATGCCATCGATTAGAGCCATAGACGAACCGCCGGAAGGGTGAACGGCAATATCCGCGACGTAGCTCTCTCCTTGAAAATCCTGGGGTAAAGTTCTGACAGGTTGGAGTTGCTTCAAATCTCGCGTCTGCTCGTCGAAAGCGAAAGTCGTTACCTTGGAGCCGAGTTCGCTAATCAGATAAACAAAGCGACCGCTGGGATGAAACGCCAGGTGGCGCGGGCCCCATGCTGCCCTAACATGCGCACCGGGTGGATAGTTTGCCGCGAGCCAATCCCTCCTTGCATTGAAGCGACAAACCAGAACTTGAACCAGGCCGAGGTCGGCCGCGAGCGCATAACGTTGGGCGGTTGAAAGGACGACCGAATGCGCATGCGGGCCCTCCTGGGGTGAAGGGTTCGCACTCGAAACGGGATGTTGGATGAACGCCGATGCCTCGGGCAGGCGGCCGTCCTTGGCCAAGGGTAAGACGGCAACGCTACCTCCGTCGTAGTTGGCGACCAGAACATCCTTACCCGATCGGTCCACGGTGATGAAATATGTCCCTCGCCACGCGCGGAAACCTGATTGAGCAAGGTGAGCTTTCCAGTCGCACGATCGATGGAAAACGCGCTCGCAGCGCCGCTGCCTGCCGGGTCGAAGTCGCTGATCTCGTTTGAGGCGTAGATGAATCTCAGGCTGGGGTGCACGGCCAGGAAGGTCGGGTTGGGGGTTTTGGTGGGGAAGTCGAGCGGCGTTGTCTTGCCTGAATCCACGCCGTAATGGAAAGCGTAGATGTCCTTGGTTTCGTTCCCGGCATAGGTCCCTACGTATATGAGGTCGTTGTGGCGCGGAGCTTTTTGCGCCGCGCCGGGAGTCACCAGAATAATCGCCGCGAAAATGATCGCCGCTGAACGCGAAAGCATGCGTCGATTCATCTCGGTGATTCCGAGACCAAATGTCGGAAGCCGATGGTCCTGATTGCCGGTCGAGATTCCGGGATTCGACCTCGCGGGCTCGATCGGAAATGTTCCCAAGGTCCCAACAGCAGGAGCTGGCACGGGAGGTATTCTCCCCGTTGGGGTTGCTATTTGGGGAAGGATTTGCGGCGAACCGCGTTGACGCGTGGAAACAACGCGCTCGCATCACTCTGAAACCCGCTTCAACCTATTGATTTTCGCATCATGGCCCGTTGAGAAGTGCCACAGCACCGGAACTCCCTGATGGTATGACTCTTGCCAGTCATAGAAGATTCCTCCACTTAGCTGAACATTTAACATCTCAACAGTCGGGCATTGGCTGTTGAATTGTCTTCTGATTCGGCCCGCGACGTACCTCGCAAATCCATCAAAACAAGAACGTTGGGGATGGATTTTCGTCTCAGAAAATTGCGCGATTGGCCAGACGCGTGCCATATGCAAGTGCGGAAGTCCAATCGATCCGTGTGTAAGCGAGGATGCGGTTGGTCGGAGGTCCCCATGGTAGCCATTCTGGTTCTCGCAACAATCGTGATCTTAGTTCTGGTGGATTATTACATTCAGAGGAAGAAGGAAAGGCCGCTGGTTGTGGCCAAGACGGAGACTGATAGCGCTGACGCTTTTCCGATTGAAATCGTTGGCGGCTTCAAAATGCCCTCGCGATTCTCGTATCATCCCGGCCACAGTTGGGCCGCGAAAGAAGCGCCCAGGCGAGTGCGCATCGGCATGGACGATTTTGCCGTCCGACTGCTCGGAGATATCAACTCGATCGAACTGCCCACGCGCGGCCGATGGCTTCGGCAGGGCGAAAGGGGCTGGGCGGTGATGCGCGGTGGTCACCGGTTTGAAGTGCTCTCATCGATCGAAGGTGAAGTAGTAGACGTCAATGATGAGATCCTGAAGAACCCCCGCCGATTGTCGGCCGATCCCTATGGTGTGGGTTGGTTGCTTGAAGTTCATGCTCCCGCCGCGGACGCCAATCTGAAGAATCTACTGCACGGCCGGTTGGCACACCACTGGATGGAGGATTCGGTCATGAATCTGTACAGCAAGATCGATGGCAACGCAGGCATGCACCTGCAGGACGGAGGCATTGCGATACCCGACGTTCTAGTTCAAATACCCGAAGAGCGCTGGGAGGGGCTAGTGGGGGAGTTTTTTCTTACCCAGGCCGCGATCTAAGCAAGCAAGGGTCCCTGCGGACCTGGACGAACTGAGACGGACATAACGAACGGCTCGAGAATCTCCTTGAGGAGGTATGCGCAATGGTAGCTTTGTTTGTAGCGACGCTGTTTATCGGATTCATTATGGTCGATTTGATCGTGCAGAAAGTTGAAGCTCTGCGGGCCGCGCGGTCAGCCGCGGCGCTCGCGGCACAAAACGCGCTTGAAAGCTGGATTACAGTGCCGGAGGGAGTGCGTCTCTCCAAGGGCCATTCCTGGTCTCTTCCCTTGCAGGAGGGTACTGTGCGGGCGGGCGCGGACGCGCTGGTGGCAAAAGCCTTGGGATCGATCAGCCGCGTCACACTTCCCGCAGTCGGCGAATGGGTGGAAGCGGGTGCGCCCCTCTCCCGCTTGGAGCTCGCTGGCCACACCGTTACCATCACGTCTCCTGTGGGGGGGAGAATATCTGCAGTAAATCACGAGCTCAAGAGTCGACCCGAGCTCGTGGCGACGGACCCCTACGGCAAGGGCTGGGTCTGTTCCATAGCCCAGGTCGCACCACAGGATCGCGCCGCCCACTTTGGAAGAGAGGCTGTGCTCTGGATGGAGAGCGAAGTGGAGCGACTTAGGGAATTCCTCTCAGCGCGACTTTACCCCGGATTCAAATTGGGAGTTACGAGCCAGGACGCAGGTCCGCCGATGCCAGGGGCGCTCGCGCAGTTCGATGTCGACGCTTGGGCTGCTTTCGAGAACGAATTCACTCAACATCTCTAGGTGATGATGAGGGCCCGAGGGGTGCGCAGAATTCCAACAATGCATCGTCAAACGACGCGTTCGATGGACGCGGGAACTGTCATTCCTCATGGCGCTGATTAGCAACGGTCATTTGACTGCGCAAAACCCCGCCACGCGCCGACCCAGCGAAAGCCGACTCTGTAACGTCAACAACCATAAGAGGTTATGGAGTTTCTTTGTAAAGCTTTTGGCATGATAGCTGCTTAAAGATACAACAGGACGACGCGCTATCCAAAGAAGGATTGTCCTTCGGTCGTCCACCGTCGGGGAGCAGACGATAGATGAGCAAATCCATCCTGGTCGACACGACGAAATGCATTGGATGCATGTCTTGTGTCGCAGCGTGTAAAGAGACCAACGGACTTCCGCAGAACGAAGAAACTGAGTTGAGCGCAGACAGCTTCAACGTGGTGCAGTCCCGAGCCGGCGTTTTCGTGCGCAGGTTCTGCTTGCACTGCCAGGACCCGACTTGCGCCTCGGTTTGCCCGGTGGGTGCGTTCATGAGGACGGCGGCAGGGCCGGTGGTCTATGACGCGGATCGCTGCATAGGCTGCCGCTATTGCATGATGGCGTGTCCGTTCAGCATACCACGGTACGAATGGAAGCTGGCGCTGCCCCGAGTGAGGAAATGCACCATGTGTGCGCCGCGGCAGGCACAAGGCTTGCCGCCCGCGTGTGTGGAAGCCTGTCCTGTCCAGGCCAGCATTTTCGGAGAGCGCGATGAGCTGCTCGCAGTGGCAGAGAACCGGCTGCGCGAGAACCATACGGGTTATGTCCAGCACATTTACGGAGAGCACGAAGCGGGCGGAACTTCCGTGCTCTTTCTTTCCGCTGTACCGTTCGAGGCTTTGGGATTCCCTGCGAATGTACCGCAAGATCCGCTGCCCACCTTCACCTATCGAGTGCTCTCGAAGATTCCAACTGTGGTGAGCGCCGGTGCGGTCCTTCTCGGCGGGATATGGTGGATTACCAGTCGACGGGCCGAAGTGGCCGAGGCGGAGAAGAACGATCTAGACAAGAGCGGTGGTGAATAAGGAAAGAGGGAAGACGCAACACGAGAGTGATCATGGATCACAACAAATTACCCAAGCTGACATTCTGGCGAGCCGTGCTGATTCTCATTCTGGCTTCGGGTTTGTATTCGACCGTACTTCGATTCACCAAGGGTCTAGGCGCGGCCACGGCCCTGAGCGACCGCTTTCCATGGGGACTTTGGGTAGGCTTCGACGTCCTGTGCGGTGTGGGACTCGCCGCCGGCGGATTCACTCTAGCCGCGGTGGTATATATATTCCATTTCGAGCGCTTTCACGCCATCGTGCGGCCTGCGATCTTGACGGCATTCCTCGGCTACGGACTGGTGGCGGTCGCCCTGCTCTTTGACCTGGGGCGTCCTTACCGCATCTGGCACCCGCTGGTGATGTGGAACCCGCGATCGGTGATGTTTGAGGTGGCTTGGTGTGTGATGCTTTATCTGACCGTCCTGGCGCTCGAATTCTCACCCGTGGTCCTGGAGCGATTCCGGCTGACCAAGCCTCTGAAGGTCATTAAGGCCATCACCATACCGCTGGTCATTGTCGGCGTATTGCTTTCCACCCTTCACCAATCCTCGCTGGGCAGCCTCTATCTGATCGTGCCGTCCAAGCTCCACCCTTACTGGTACTCGCCTTGGCTGCCGGTCTTCTTTTACGTGTCGGCGATCGGCGTCGGCTTGGCGATGGTCATCTTCGAGTCCAATCTGAGCGCGCGGGCGTTCAAGCGCGAAATCGAAATGCCGCTCCTGTCCCAGCTCGGGAAAGTCATGCTTGTCATTCTGGGCATTTACGGGCTGATGCGCTTGCTGGACCTGGCCAGCCGCGGGGCGCTGGGGCTATTGCGCGAACCCACCACCGAAACCTTGCTTTTGATTCTTGAGATTGCTATCGGCACAGCCGTGCCCGTGGTGATGCTGGCCTTCCGCCAGGTTCGCGAGAACCGCGAGGGGCTCTTTGCGACCGCGGTGTTGGTAATCACGGGATTCCTGCTGAACCGGCTCAACGTCTCCGTCACGGGGCTCGAGGCCAGCTCCGGGGCGCATTATTTCCCCAGGTGGACAGAAGTTTCGGTAACGCTCTCTCTGGTCGGTGCAGGATTCCTGTTCTTCGCGCTGGCGGTGCGATATTTTGGAGCGTTTGAGTCACCTCCGCTGCCCGCAGGCGCTCGGCAATAAACCGGGGCAGGCTCAACTCTGGAGGATCTCCATCATGATTCCTGCCCCGCGCATCATACGACGGACGCCATCTGGTGGGGGGAGCGCGGCAGGAATAAGGGCGGACGGCAATCGAGGGAAACCATGCGACGCCTGACCAAGAGCCTGGCAACCAAGCTGACTGCGTGTCTGGTGGGAAGCATGGTGTTGCTCTTTGGGGCGCTCGGCTATCTCAATCTTCGTTTTCACCGTCAGCAATTGGAGGAGAGGGTAGTCCTCAGTGCCGACGGGATCAGTGATCTGATCCGCCGCAGCTTGCGGTATTCCATGTTGCGTGACCAGCGTGACGAAGTCTTTCAGATAATCAACACCATCGGGCGCCAACCCTCCATCACCAAGATTCGGATTTTCAATAAAGAAGGCAGGATTACGTTTTCCACATATCAGGAAGAAGTCGGCAAGTACGTCGACAAGAAAGCTGAGGCCTGCTACGCCTGCCACGCGCGAGCCCAGCCCCTGACCCGCCTCGATCGCCCGGACCGCATGCGAATCTACGTCGCCAAGGACGGCGAACGCGTGCTGGGACTGATCAGCCCCATCTATAACGAACCCGACTGTTCGAACGCTTCCTGCCACGCGCACTCCGCCCCGGGCAGTCGTGTGTTGGGAGTGTTGGACACCGACCTCTCTCTCGGCCCAATTGACCAGAGCCTTGCGGCACGCCAGGAAAAACTCGCGGTCATCACCGGTGGTGCGATCCTTGTGGTCAGCCTGATTTCCATTGCTCTGGTCTGGATCATGGTGCGGAGGCCCGTCCGCGTTCTCACCGAAGGGACTGAGCGCGTAGCCCAAGGGGAACTCGACTACAAGATCCCCGTGACGAGCTCGGATGAGCTGGGAAGCCTGGCGGCTTCCTTCAACAACATGACAACGGAGCTGAAAAAGGCCCGAGAAGAGAACCTGGAGTGGACCCGCACGCTCGAGAACCGGGTCGATGAGAAATCCGGTGAACTGGAACGCGCCTATAAGCACCTGGCTCAGGCCGAGAAGATGGTTTCGTTGGGCAAGCTGGCCGCCGTGGTCGCGCATGAGATCAACAATCCTCTGGCCGGTATTCTCACTTACACGAAGCTGATCTCACGCATGGCGGAAAAGGAGTTCGATGGCAGCCAGCGGATGAGTGAAGCGAAGGATATTCTTCACATCATCGAAGGGGAGAGCCGGCGGTGCGGGAACATCGTCAAGAACCTCCTCACCTTTGCGCGCCAGGCGCCGTTGAGCCCTCAGAAGAACGACTTGAACGCTATTGTCGACCGCTGCCTGCTCCTCCTGAACCACCAGCTTGAACTCCAAACGATAGATCTGGTCAAAGATTTAGCGACGGGCATGCCCGCCATTTACTGCGACGCGAATCAGGTGCAACAAGCTCTGCTGGCGCTTCTGATGAATGCCATCGACGTGATGCCCTCGGGAGGCCGGCTGCGAGTCACCACATTTTTTGATTCCCGCCAGCGGTTGGGCCGTGTGGCCATTACCGACGAAGGCCCGGGGATCTCTGAAGAGGTTCTACCTCACCTCTTCGAGCCATTCTTCACCACCAAGGAGGAAGGTAAAGGCGTAGGACTGGGCCTAGCCATCGCCTACGGGATTGTTCAGCAGCATGGGGGGAATATCGATGTGGTTTCCACCCCGCAGAAAGGGACTACATTTACGGTGCTTCTGCCGGAGGAGGCACACGGAATTCCGGCAGAGAAGGCCACCATAACGACCGGAAAAGTAGTGTGATCGAGCAACCTCGCCCGCTTCTCCAGCCGCGCACACCATTCACCTGAGAAGAAGGCAGGTTCTCTGGGGAGAACGAAATGACTGCAAAAGCCAATATCTTGATTGTGGACGACGAGTCGGTGGTCCGCGATTCGCTCGGCAAGTGGTTCACCGAGGAAGGGTACAATGTTGAAACCGCGTCGAGCGCCAAGGATGCCCTTCTCAAGCTGCCCATCGAGCGCTGGGACCTCGCCTTGCTGGATATCAAAATGCCAGGCATGGACGGACTCGAACTGAATCGCAAGATGCGGGAGGCGCATCCGGAAATCATCATCATCATTATGACCGGATACGCGTCGGTGGAAACGGCCGTTCAGGCGCTGAAGGACGGCGCCTACGACTACATCACCAAACCTTTTGATCCCGATGACCTGACCCACGTCATTCAAAAGGCGCTCGAGCACTTTCGAATGAAGCAGGAAAACCTCCGCATGCGCGAGACTCTGGACGAACTGCAGGCGGTTGAACTGCTTGGGCAGAGCGCGCCGATTCAGAAGGTCGTGGAGATGATCCGCATCGTCGCCCCTACCGATACCACGGTGCTCATCACGGGCGAAAGCGGAACGGGCAAGGAACTCGTGGCGCGTTCGATCCACAACCTGAGTGTCCGGCGGTACATGCCCATGGTGGTCATTCACTGTGGGGCCCTGACCGAGACGTTGCTGGAAAGCGAACTGTTCGGCCACGAAAAGGGGGCGTTCACCGGCGCACAATACCGGAAGAAGGGTAAGTTTGAAGTGGCGGAGGGCGGGACGGTTTTCCTGGACGAGATCAGTGACATCAGCCTGAGGACGCAAACGGACCTGCTGCGTGTCCTGCAGGAAAAGGAGATTACCCGCGTCGGAGGCACGCAGGCCATCAAGGTGGATTTCCGCGCCATCGCCGCGACCAACAAGGATCTCGAGGGTAAAGTCAAGGAAGGTGTCTTCCGGTCCGACCTGTACTATCGGCTGGATGTTTTCGAGATTCGCGTGCCACCTCTTCGGGACCGCCGTGACGATATCCCGCTGCTCGCTCACCATTTCATCCGCAAGTATGCGCGCGCCATGAACCGGCGATTCACGGGTATCACCCAGGCGGCGCTCAGCTTGTTGTCGCACCACGACTGGCCCGGAAACGTGCGCGAGCTGGAAAACGCGATCGAGCGAGCTGTCGTCATCGGGCACGAACCGGAGTTGCAGGAGTCCGATTTCCCGCTGCAGGTCGCTTCAACGACCGACCCTGCCAGTGGGCAGGCGTTGCAGGATGTGGAACGGGCGCATATCCTGAAAGTGCTCGAAGGCTGCAACTGGAACCAGAGCATGGCCGCCCGTGTCCTGAAGATCGACCGCGTAACCCTCTATAACAAGATCAAGAGGTATGGATTCAAGAAGGCGACAGTTGCGTCCGCATGAAGCTTATTTCGCTTGTTCCCGTGGGCAGAATTGCCCGGAGCCATATGGAGATACTCGCGGAGGGGCTCGCGCCTTCGCTTCAGGCTTCGTGTCGAGTGAATGCCGACCGCCTCGACATTGACTTCGCTTACGATCCTCTGCGCGGCCAGTATCACTCCACCGCCATCCTCAAACGATTGAGGAGCATGCCCGGGACGGATGGCGCGCGCCTGCTGGGGGTGGCCGAGGTCGATCTATTTATTCCCATCTTCACTTTCGTTTTCGGAGAAGCGCAACTGGGTCCGGCCAACGATTCCGCCGCAGTGGTCTCCCTTCATCGGCTGCGGCAGGAGTTTTACGGATTGCCCGCGGATGTTCCCCTGCAGACGGACCGGCTCCTCAAGGAATCGCTGCATGAAATCGGTCATACTCTGGGTCTGCGCCACTGCCGGGACTATCGCTGCGTGATGAGTTCCTCTCCGGCCGTCGAGAACATCGACCTGAAGAGCGCGCAGTTCTGTCCGGCCTGTGCGGAACGGCTGGATTGGTCGGCTGAACATGGTAAAGCAGTATAGGGAGGGTCTTCATTGGGGAAGGTAAAGCCTCGGTTCAGCACTTATTTCCCGACGGTGAGGAATCGCATCGGTGAACTTTCCAACCTGAATTCGCCATTGCGCCCGCTGGACGCTGTCCTGAAAGCGGCGCAGACAGGGCAGGGACTGGGCGTTGAAGACGTGGCCAGCTTGATGGGGTGGGGCAGAGATTCGGATCGGCAGGAGGAAATCCACACTGCCGCCAGGGAGCTTCGCGAGCGAACCGTTGGCCGGACGGTCGAGATGATCATTCCGGAATATTTGACTAGCTTCTGCCAGAACGAATGCCTTTATTGCGGCTACCGCAAATCGAATGCTCTCGCCGAGCGGCTCCGATTGAGTTTGAACGACTACGAGCGGGAATTGGATCTCATTCTTGCCTGGGGACACCGCCAAATTGAACTGGTTCTGGCCGACGATCCGGAATTTGACGCGGAGCGCCTGGCGCCTTACGTGGAGCTGACGCGCCGCAAGCTGGCGGACTTGGGCGGTGGCTTGGTAGCTCTGAATTCGCCGACCTACACGGAGCGTGCGTACCGCCGGCTGCATGCGGCCGGCCTCGATTGGCTGGCACTTTGGCAAGAAACCTACGACGAAACTCAATTCGGGCGTTGGCATTTTCAAGGCTCGCCGAAACGGCAGTACGGCTTTCGGCTGGATGTCTGGGACAGGGCGATCTCCGCGGGCTTTACGCGGATTGCCTTGGGGATCCTCTTTGGCCTCTACGAATGGCGATTCGAGGTTCTGGCTCTTGTGGAGCACGCGGGTTACTTGGTCAAGACCTATGGAATCGTGCCGCACGCCGTTGGGATCCCCCGCCTCAAGCCTGCGCGCGGCGTCCTCGCCTCACAGAAGGCCTCTCGTTACTGCGTCTCTGACGACGATTACCGCCTGGCCGTGAGTATTTATCGCCTGGCCTTCCCTCGCACACGACTGTTCTTCAATACGCGTGAAGCCTACGATTTCAACATGTCGATGGTCGGGCGCGGAGATCTCTTCACCGTGGACTGCGAGACTTTGCCGGGCGCCTATTTGCATGGGAGACTGCCCGGACAGTTCTTCACTTATCCCTATCCAAAGCGCTGCGAGGTGAAAGCAGCTTTCGCCGAGAGAGGTTACGCCTTGCGGTACCTCGAACCCGAAAAAATTCAACAGCTTGAATCAGCGGAAGTCAGGACGGGCCAGGCCGCGTTGCGGGAGAGCCTCGGACGCAGCTTCTCCGATCACCACGAGATTCGCCTCCGGCTCCACGAATGGGAAGCGTTTATGGAGAATATGGGGTCAACCCCCATGCATCTTCGTCGAGTCGCTGCACGCGAATTGAGGGAACGATTGCAGTTCTTTGAGACGGGCTATTTTCACCATTGCCGCCAGGAAGAGAATACGCTTCAGAGGATACACGCAACCGCCGGGGTCGAAGCCGCGCAGATGGCGCAAGTGTTCAGCGAGCATGAGCGGTTTGCCGTCGACCTGGATCGGTTCCTGCGCCAGGTGACGTCGTACGAGCAGTCGGGCGACCCGACGGTGCTCTTGACGCTCGGCAGCCGCGTGATCGATGAGCTCCGCAAACATCTCGAATTTGAAGATCGTCTTTTTTCCGATTGCCAGCTTACGCCGCGTCCAAACCCGTGACCTACCTGGCGGATTTCTTCAGGATCTTCCCCCCGGGAGGCAGGCTATGGGAGCTTAAAATGCAACCTTTGCGCTGTGACCGGACGTGGAAGTCTTGCGGGTTGCTGGCGGGGACGACGGGGCTCGCCCCCGCGACCTTATGCGGGATAGTTTGAAAGGCGATAACAGCACCGATCCTCATAAGTAGGATTC
>JACQNR010000052.1 GCA_016202975.1 Acidobacteriota bacterium | reverse complement strand
CTACCTCGCCCGCGTCTCCCCCTAGATCCCATCGCGATTGCACAAAGGCTTGAGTTTCGCCGCGCATAAACCCACCGACGACGCGGATGAAGAGGAATAGGGATTCACCACCCGCACGGGCGGGAGATGTTTCTCCCGATGAAGCGGACCACGCGCCAGTGGGCAAGATGGGTTGGAAGTGAGTGTTTGCCGGACCTCAAAGGCACTGCCCTAACGATATCCTGAAAGTTTCTTGTCGATCCGGTCTTGAATCCAATGCGGGTCCCACCATTCAACGGGATTCACGGGAATTCCATCCAGCAGCGTAGTGAAATGGAGGTGGTCGCCGCCGGCGAGTCCGGTCTGGCCGCTGCGGCCGATCTCCTGACCGCGTTTGACCTTTTCACCGGATTGCACATCAATGGAGCTCAGGTGCGCGTAGAGCGTCTGCAAACCGCAACCGTGGTCCAGGATGATGGCATTGCCGTAGATGCCGAAAAAGCCGGCGTGGACCACCACGCCATAGTTCGCGGCCACAACGGGCGAGTGCTCCGTGACGGCAAGGTCGAACCCGAGATGAGTCTGGTGATCCACTACCTGGCCGTTGTAAATATAGGTGCGATTGTCCGCGAACGATGCCTCGACTTTAGAGTTTCCGAGCTGGAGAAAGGGCTGAGTCCAGAGAAAATGCGGCGCGGTTTTCTGTGAGAAGGCCACCAACTCCCGCGCGTTCGTGCGCCGAAGCTCGCCATTCACAAAGAGGAAGTCCTTGAGCAGACTACCCTGCTCCTCAATACCCGGCGTCTGGCTCATGATGGGCGGAACAACGCGGGCCATGAATCCGTCCGTGACCTGGATCGTGTCGGCGCGAAACTTCTTGGGGAATACGCGGTAGCTGAAGTTGCTCAGGGTTTCGTTGCCGGCATCATCACGCGCCAGGATCTTCGCGGGCGTTGCGGGATCCATGTTGTAGGGATAGGCGAAGAGACACAGCCGCGTATACTCCATCGATTCCTTTACCGGCCAACTGGGGAAGAAATAGTCGCCCACCTGAACGCCCGATTCCGAAGTTCCCGGCGTGACCTTGAAGACCACCAGCTCCGCGCCCCCTTGATTGACGTATTGCGGAAAGCTCAGGACTTGCACCTGCGGCGGGGTGAAGCGCATTGGCAGGTCTGTCATGATTTCGCTGCTGCCGCCACGGAAATAGTTTCCCCAGGAATCGTTGATCGCGCCGATGCGCAGCGTGGCGTGGCCCTCCACAAGTTCGGGGAATTCCTTGCGGCCGGCGCGCGCGGAGAACTCCTTCTTGTGCAGACCATCTCCCGACCAGAACTTCCACCATGGGGGAGTGGGGAGCGCCGTGTCCATGACGTGGAAGACCTGGTCACCCTGGAGCAATTCGATCTCGACGCGCTTCAATCGGTGACGCTCGTCACTCGCCTCGAACGCGACTTCCGTGCTCTGACCGATGCCTTTCAATGGCGTGCGCAGAGTGATGATCGGGCCCGCGCGCCGCGTGGCTTTGTAACCGACGATGGCCAGCAGTCCCATGGAGACCAGAATGAGAATAACCAGCCCTGCTCCGATGCCCCGCGACGAAAAACGATCCGGCCTTTCCAATGATCCTCCCGAACATGCGATGGCGAATTGAATTGCAGCTCACTGCCCCGAAGATCCAGCATACAGGGCGCGGTGGAGATGTGACAAGTTTTTGAGGCGGGTAGAGACGGCCCGGTGGGCCGTCTCAGGTTCAAGATGTGCCGATTCTTGTTTGAGACGCCTCACCGAGGCGTCTCTACGTAGGGGCGAGCGGCGCTCGCCCCCGTCATCACCCCCGCGAGCCCGGCGGGCGGACGCCGTCCGCCCCTACGATGCCTGCCCGCGGGGGGCAGAGCCCCCAAACCCCTAGAAAGAACCAAGGCAAAAGGTAAAAGGGCTAAGGGTTATCCGCCTCCCGCGCGCAACGAACCCCGTGGTAGATGTTCCAGTTACCAGGTTGGAGCCTAACGCGGTACGAGACGCGAGGGTTCCACGGATAGTCGCTCCAAGACCCGCCACGCAGGACGCGTAATTCTCCGCCGCTCGGTCCTGCCGGGTCCCGCTCCGGAGACCCTTCGTAATATTTCTCGCCGTACCCGTCGCTCACCCACTCCCAAACATTTCCCAGCATATCAAACAGATTGAAGGCGTTGGGGCGCTTCTGGCCAACCTCGTGCGTTCTGCCTCCGGAGTTCTTGTGATACCACGCGATCTCATCGAGCGGCCCGTAGCGCGCCTCCGTGCTCCCCGCCCGCGCCGCGTACTCCCATTCCGCCTCCGTGGGCAACCGTCCCCCCGCCCACGTGCAATAATCTTGCGAGTCGTCCCACGACACGTTCACGATGGGCATCTGTTCATTTCCCCAGCCAAGGTTGAGGGCGTTACTAATGAACTTCGGCTCTTCTGGCATGGCCTTTCCTGTCTCCCGGCTGAAACGCTTGTACGCCCCCGCGGTCACTTCGGTCTGCCCCATCCAGAAGCCCTTGCTTATTGTCACTTGATGCGATGGCTTTTCATCCCTGTTGCACTCGCTGTCCCCCCGCGAGCAGCCCATCATGAAACTTCCCGGCGGAATCCAGACATATTTAAGCCCATCCTTGTCATTCACTGTTGCCATGCCGGGTGTGGGCCTCTCAAGCAGGGCAGCGACTTTGGTCGCCTGCTTGGGGGAGACGGTGACGGACTGGGGCTGTCCGACGTACCCGACTAGGGATGCTCTGATCCGATGCTCGCCCCGAAGAACATCCCGAATTGTCATTCGCCCCTGAGCATCCGTGCGGCCTTGCAACTTGTTGTCGAGCCAAACTTCGGCTCCGGGCGTGGTCTCGACCCAAATCTCTCCCACCGCCGACTCCAGTGGGGCGGAAATTTTGGCAGTATGCTTGGCCGTGACTGGCACCATGCCGTCGAAGTCCGCGTACTTGTGCAAGGCAATTTTGATTCGATGCTCCCCGCGCATGACGTTTTGAATTACCAGTCCCCCCTGAGCGTCGGCGCGGCCTTGCGACTGGTCGTCGAGCCAGACTTCGGCTCCCGGCGAGGTCTCAAGGGTTATTTCTCCATAGGGGTTTGAGTCGCGAATCGTTTTGACCAGCGACTCATCCGCCCCGGCAATGCCCAAGGTCTCCAAGTACTCGTCCGTAGGATTGAAATCGATCCCCCGCCGCTTGATGAGCGCCGCGGCGCGTTCGCGCGCCACGCCGCCGGTGACCAGCTTCAAGACTTGGTCTGAGTTGAGTGGTTTGGGATTGGCCTCGCGCAAGGCTCTCAGTAGAGCTTCGGTCGCGCCGAGTTGTTTGAGATAGTCGAGGTCCTGGGAGACGAGGGGGGAATCAATCCCGCGTTCCTCAACTGCCTGGGCCAGCTTGGCGCTGTCCGCCCCCGCGCCGACCAGGTGCGGGAGCATGTCCTTTTTGAGGGGCTCGCGCGATTGCGCCAGCGCCGCTTCCGCCAGCGCTTTCAGCAACGCGGGCTGCGCCCCCGCCTTCCGCAGGTTCTGAAAGTCATCGCCGCTAGGCTCGAAGCTAACCCCGCGCTCGGCGACCGTTTGGGCCAACTGCTCATTGTCCATCCCGGCCGCCACCAGCCGCGTCAGTTGCTCGCGCGTCAACGGCTTCACGCCGCCCGGCGGGGCTTGTCCGAAGCCCAGGGAGGATGCGAGCAGAATGGACAACAGAAATTGGACTCTCAAGCCTTACCCCCTCCGACCTTAATAGGGTACTGAAGAATGCCCTGCGCGCATCGCGATTTTATCGAGCGCCTCGCGGGCTTAACCGGCCGCCTCGCGAGCCGCGCGCACCTTGTTGACATCCCCCATAACAATCAAAACGTCGCCAGCGACGAGAGTCAGGTCTCCTTGGGGGTTGTAAATATTATCGCCGTTCGGCTTGCGCACCGCGAGCGCCAGCAGATCGTACTTTCGATGGATTTCGGTGTCGCCAATAGTTTGTCCGACCCAGGAGGACTGAGGGGTGACAGGGATTTCATCCACGCGCAGGGTTTTTGATCTTTCTTTCAACATCAAATCCAGGAAGTTAACCACGTGCGGACGGATCATTTCCGAAACCATGCGCATGCCGCCGATCATGTTGGGTGAAACGGAGACGGAAGCTCCAGCGCGCACCATTTTTTCTCCCATGCGGGCGTCGATGCAGCGCGCCACGATGCGGATGCTGGGATTTATCTGGCGTGCAGTGACCGTCACCATCATGTTGTCCTTGTCGTTGGGAAGCACCGTCGCCAAACCGCGGGCACGCGAAATGCCCGCCGATTCCAACACCTCCTCGTCGGCCGCTTCGCCCTCTACCCGGCAGAGGTCGCCCAAATGTTCGAGCCGGGCGAGCCGCTCGGGGTCGTGGTCGATGACCACAAAAGGGTTCCCCGTCCTCAACAGTTCCTGAATGATGTGGGTCGCGGTTTCGCCCGCGCCGCAGACGATAAAGTGATCATTCAATTCGCGGATTCGATTCTGCATCTTTCTTCTCCGGAAAATATCCTTCAGCTCGCCTTCCACGATAAACGCGGTGGAGGCTGAGAAGACGTACAACATGATCCCGATGCCGAACAGGATCATGATCATATTGAAAATGCGCAGCGCGCGATTGGCGCTGGTATCGACGACCTCGCCGTAGCCGATGGTGGCAAAAGTGATCACCGCCATGTAGATGGCGTCGAGAAGAGTGACGTGCGGCCCGCCCAAGATGCGGTAGCCCGCCGCCGCCACCATCACGACGATGAGCAGGAGCAATAGGGCGACAGCCAGTTGCCGGCGCAGGGTCATAGCTGATACATCGTCCTCTGCGCGCCACGGCGAGAGCACGTGGCGCGGTCCCCGGTGGCGCGTATCTTAGCACAGGCGAGGCACCCCCTGGAGTCTCGCGCGGGAGGATCAGCCAGTCACGTACTTTCCGTATTGCTGAATCAGATAAGAGTCCGTCATACCGGCAATGTAATCACAGACGATGCGGTGAAGGGCTTCCTGCTGGGCCTTGGCATGGTAGGAAGCGGGCAGGCTGCGCGGGTGCTCGAGGAAATGCTGGAAGAGCCCCTCGAGCGATCGGGTGATCTTCTTCCGCTCCGCGCGGATGCTCGGGTGCGCGTAGAGGCGGGCCGACAGGAAATCCTTCACCCTCATGTCTTCTGTGCCCATGGCTCCGCCAAATCCCGCCAGGCGCTTGGGATTCCGCCGTACATCCTCCACGGAGCGCGCCCCCGATTTCCGCAGACGCTCGCGGGTGGAATCAATCAGATCGGTCACCAATGCGTCGAGGAGTTGTTTCAATGCTTCGTTAAAAAGGAGCTTCTCGGGCGCGGCGGCGCGCTTCTTCTCAAGTGGCCGGTAAAGGCGGTCAAAGAGCAGCATTCCGTCGCGCATTGCGGCGACGGTGAGGAGCTTCGCTTCGTAGCCATCGTCGAGATCGGCACAGTTGTATCCGATTTCGTCGGCGAGGTCGATAACCTGAGCCTCGAGTGTCGGCCGGTCGTCCAGGCGGTACTCCGCGAGCTCTGGAAACAAGGCGGGATCGCAATCGTGCGAGTGCTTGATAATGCCCTCGCGGACTTCGAAGGTGAGGTTCAGTCCGGAGAAATCCAGGTACTTTTGCTCGAAACCCTCCACGATGCGCAGGGCGTGAATGTTATGATCGAAGCTCCCGCCGTGCTCCCGCATCAGTCCGTCCAGAACCTCCTCGCCCGCGTGCCCGAAGGGAGGATGGCCGATGTCGTGTGCAAGCGCCAGCGCCTCAACAAGGTCCAGGTTGAGCCCGAGCACGCGCGCCACGGTGCGGCTGATCTGTGCCACTTCCAGCGTGTGCGTCAGGCGGTTGCGAAAATGGTCGGAGAAGCGCAGGGTGAAGACCTGCGTTTTGTCTTCGAGCCGGCGGAAGGCGCGCGAGTGGATGACCCGGTCGCGGTCTCGCTCATAATCGTTGCGGTACGGATGCGCGGGCTCGGCGTGCCGGCGCCCGAGTGATTCTTCCACCCGCATCGCGTAAGCGGCCAGCATAGGGCCGACCGCAAATTCATTGGCGTCCGCCACTCAGCAATCCCTCCTCCGCCCGAATATAGCACAGCGCCGAGTTTCGAATTTGGTTTCAGGCCGCCGCATGCCGCAAGGCCCAGCAAGCACATTCTGCTATAATGCGTTGTTCTTGCCGGGACGAATCCACAATGCGGCAAATCCTTCTTGCCGCCACAACAGACCACCTTCGGGTTGTCCTTCAGCCTCGGCGAGGTCGGCATGTCAGGCATTATCGGTTACATCGGAAACAAACGTGTCGTGCCCGTGCTGCTGGAAGGCCTGCAGCGCCTGCAATACCGAGGCTACGATTCGGCGGGAATCGCGGTGATAAAAGACGGCACAATGACCGTTCGCCGTTCTCCCGGGAAAGTGCGCAACCTCGAGGAAATCATCCGCCTCAAGCCCCTCGATGGCACGTACGGCATCGGGGAAACGCGCTGGGCCACGCACGGCGCGCCCACTGAAGTGAACGCTCAACCGCATCGGGATTGCCATGGCATGGTGGCGGTCGTCCACAACGGCATCATTGAGAATTACCTCGAGCTGAAGGATCGGCTGGGCGCGGAAGGCCATCGCTTCACGACCGAGACCGATACGGAAGTCATTGCGCACCTCATCGAGAAGCACATGGATGGCGCGGCGGCGAACTCGCTGGAGGAAGCCACGCGCCTGGCGGTGCGCGAGCTCACCGGAGTCTTTGCCTTGGCTATCATCTCGACGCGCGATCCCAATCGGATCGTCGCGGTGCGCCAGGGGCCGCCTGCCGTGATCGGCCTGGGGAAGGATGAATATTTCGTCGCGAGCGACGTGCCCGCCATCCTATACCACACGCGCGACCTTTTCTTTATGGCGGACGGCGACCTTGCCGTGCTCACCCCCCACGGCGTGAAGCTCACCGACTTCGCGGGCAATCCCGTCACGCGCCGCGTGCAGCACATCACCTGGGACCCGATCCTGGCGGAAAAGGGTGGGTTCCGGCACTTCACGCTCAAGGAAATTTACGAGCAGCCGCGCGCCGTGCGCGACACCATGCTGGGACGCATCTCGCCCGAGACGGGTCAGGTTTTCCTCGACGAAATGGAAATCACCGAGGAGGAGTTTCGAACCTTCCGCGAGATCAAGATCGTCGCGGCCGGAACTTCCCGCCACAGCGCGCTGGCCGGCAAGGTAATGATCGAGCGCCTGGCGCGCGTTCCCGTCGAAGTCGATTACGCCTCGGAATTCCGCCACCGCGACCCGCTCGTCGACCCGCGCACGCTGACCATTCTGATTACGCAATCGGGCGAAACGGCGGACACCATCGCCGCCCAGCGCGAGGCGCAGTCGAAAGGCTCCAAAACCCTCGCCATCTGCAACGTGCTTGGCAGCATGGTGCCGCGCGAGGCGAACGGCACGATCTATACCCACGCTGGCCCCGAAATCGGGATCGCCTCGACCAAAACATTCACATCCCAGCTGACCGCCCTGGTGTTGTTCTCCGTTTACCTGGGACAAATCCGGGGCAATTTGCCCCCGGCCGAAGCCAGAAAACTCCTGACCGGGCTGACCGCCATCCCCAAACACCTGGAATCGGTCCTTCAGAAGGATGAGGAGATCGAGGAGCTGGCGCGGCTGTTTTACCGTTCCTCGGACTTTATTTTCCTGGGACGCGGCGTTCACTTCCCTGTGGCGCTCGAGGGCGCGTTGAAATTGAAGAAACTTTCCTACATCCACGCCGAGGCTTATCCTGCGGGGGAGATGAAGCACGGGCCGCACGCGCTGATTTCGGACGGGGTTCCGGTGGTCGTCAACGCCACCTGTAATTGGGAGTCTCCTTACTCGGTGGCACGGTACGAACGCACGATTTCGAACGTCAAGGAAGCCAAGGCGCGGGGCGCCACGATCATCGCGCTCATCACCGAGGGCGACAAGGAGATGCGCGCCATGGCCGATCATCAAATCGTCCTGCCGCACACCATCGGCATGCTCTCGACGATCCTCGAAGCCGTCCCGCTCCAACTCTTCGCCTACCACATCGGCGTGCTGCGCGGCTGCGACGTGGACCAACCGAGAAACTTGGCGAAATCCGTCACCGTCGAATGAAACCGCAAACCCAGAGACTCAGAGGCACAAAGAAACAACAATTGGAACGGTCATCCCTTGCCGGCTCTGTGCCTTTGTGTCTCTGTGTTGAAGGAACTCGATGAAGTTCATTTATACGGACGAATACGACCTCCATCTCGGCAACCATGTCTTTCCTTCCATCAAATACCGGCTGACCAAGGAGAAACTTCTGCGCGATGGCATCGCGAAGCCCGAGGAAATCGTTGCGCCCAACGCAGCTTCGGAGGATGACATCGCGCTCGTCCATGACCGCGACTACATCCACAGGCTGCAGGCGGGAAGACTTTCCCACCTGGAAATCCTCCGCATGGAGATTCCCTATTCGCCGGAGCTGGTTCGCGCCGTGTGGCTTTCGGCCGGCGGCTCGATCCTTGCCGGTCGCACGGCTCTTACGGAAGGCACTTGTGCGAACATCGGCGGGGGATTCCACCACGCCTATCCCGACCACGGCGAAGGCTTCTGCGTCCTCCATGACGTCGCCATTGCGATTCGGACGCTGCAGAAGGAAAAAATCATCGAGCGCGCCATGACCGTCGATGTGGACGTTCATCACGGCAACGGGACGGCCGCCATATTTGCGGGAGACCCGAGCGTCTTTACGCTCTCCATCCACCAGGCCAACAATTATCCCTATCCCAAGCCGCCCAGTTCGCTCGATATCCACCTTGCTGACGGCACGGGCGATGACGAATATTTGAGGGAACTCGAGAAGGGGCTCGATGCCGCGCTTTCTGAGTTTCAGCCGGAACTCATCCTGTACGTTGCGGGCGCAGACCCGTATCGCGAGGACCAACTGGGCGGACTCAAGCTGACGCTCGCGGGGCTGGAAAAACGCGACCAGCTGGTCTTCGAGAAAGCCCGCAGCAGGAAGATCCCCGTCGCCGTCACGCTGGCCGGCGGCTACGCCCGCAAGGTTGAAGACACCGTCGCCATTCACACCACCACCATCCGCATCGCCAAGGAATTTGCGTCGTAGGGGAGCCCTCTGGGCTCCCGCAAGGCCTGATTGGATCGGCGAGGGCGGGAGGGCCAAGCCCTCCCCTACAAAAATGCGCAAGCACGTCCAACCGCCTGCGCACTCATTTCTGGAGTTGGATGAGGTGTGTGTTGAGCGACCCGCTACGGTAGCCTTCGAGGTCAAGGGTGACGAATTTGAAGCCGAGCGATTTGAAAATTTCTACGAACTTGCGCGCCATGTCGGGGTCGAGCGCGCGCGGGAGTTCTTCGGTGGAGATTTCGATGCGCACCATTTCATCGTGATAGCGCACGCGCATCTGCCGGAACCCCAGTTCGCGCAATGCCTCTTCGCCCTGTTCGATGATCTTGAGTCGTTCGGGAGTGACTTCGATCCCGTAGGCGATGCGCGAGGAGAGGCAGGCGCTCGCCGGGCGGTTCCAGACAGGGACATCGCCACGGTGCGCGAGCTCACGGATGTCGGCCTTGGTGAGCCCGGCGTCGAGCAGCGGCGCGAGGACTCGATGCTCGCGCGCGGCGCGCTGGCCGGGGCGCCAGTCGCCCTGGTCGTCCACGTTGACGCCGTAGGCCACCGCGGCAAAGCCCCTTCGCGCCGCCATTTCATCGAGCTTGTCGAAAAGTTCATCCTTGCAGAAAAAACAGCGGTCGGGATTGTTGGCGCGATACGCGGGGTTGGAGAGCTCATCGGTTTCGATGAACTCGTGTGGCATCTGGAAGCGCGCCACGCAAACTTCGGCTTCTTGCCGGTCGCGCTCGGAATAACTGGCGGAGAGCGCCGTGACCGCCACCATCCGCTCGCCCAGCGCGTGGTGCGCCGCGTAGGCAAGATAAGCGGAGTCCACCCCACCCGAATACGCCACGATCAGCGAGGGCACGCCAGAAAGCCCGTCATAAAGCTTCCGCTCCTTGGTCTCAAGCTCATCCATGTCGCTGTCCCTGTAATCGTAGGATACCGCGTCCGCCGCCGCAGAAACAAGTAGGGGCGCTCCGATTGGCTCGGAGCGCCCCTGCAACATCCCTACGCCGCCCGGAAGGGCTACGCTATTGAACCAACGCCGGCTGAGTTGCCCCGCCATTGGATTCGCTATTGATGAGGCAGGCGGCGGCGACCTGATCGCCTTCTTCCAGGTGAATCAGGCGCACGCCCTGCGCCGAGCGGCCCGACTCGCGGATACCGTTTGCGTCGAGGCGGGTGATCT
>JACQNR010000054.1 GCA_016202975.1 Acidobacteriota bacterium | reverse complement strand
GCTATTTTACCTTTGCGGGGTACCAGAGTCAATTGGAGGGCTTGCGTGACAAATCGGCCGGACTTTTCCGGTCACGATCGAGAGACGAGCGGGGTGAGATGCGAGTCCTGGCCATCAAGCGCGCGAACTGTTTAGGACCTGCCGGGCCGGAAAAAGTAAATATATACCCCGCCGATGACGGCCAAAATGGCGCCCCACCAGATCTCGGGGCGCAATTCACCGAGCACGGTGGTGGGCGGCTGCGAGAGGTGCAGAAGGGCGTTCCCCAGAATTAGCACGCCGTAGATCAGCAGGATCACGCCCACGAAGAACCAGACCGGGACGATGTGATGACTTTCCCCCATGATTCTCTCTTTCGGTCCCTGTAACGCCGCTCTGTCAGCGGCGAAACTCGTCATCCCCAACATCGCCGGTCACTGACCGGCGCTACAGCAGGAGGGCTACCAGAAAATAATCTGCAAGATCACGAACAGCGCTAGGGAGACAACTCCCCAGAAGATGGGCCGATGCCAGACCGGCAGATGGCCTTCACTCGGCAACTCGGTCGCGCCATAAACCAGGCCGGTCAAATCCTCAATCGGCTTGGGCTTGGTGAACATCGTCACCACCACCGTCACGGTCACGCAAATCAGCCACGACCACAGCGCGCGGTACATGTTTTCGGCCATATCCTTGGCATTGGGCGAAAGCGCGATGTACGCCAGCATGTTATGGTCGGCTCTGACCAGCCCCCACATGGTGATGGAGGAGACCACCCCGCACAAGAGCCCCCAGAAGCCCGCTGCCGACGTCACGCGCTTCCACAACATGCCCAGCAAGACGGTTCCGAAAAGCGGGGCAATGAAGAAGCTGAAGAGCGCCTGGACGTAATCCATGATGCTACTAAACTGCATCACCAGGTAGGCCGTGCCGATGGAGATCAGCATGCCGATCATCACCGTCCAGCGGCCGACTTTCACGTAGTGTTCGTCGGAAGCTCCCTTGCGGATAAACGGCCGGTAGAGGTCATACGTCCAGACGGTGGCAAAGGCGCTGGAATTCCCCGCCATGCCCGACATGAATCCCGCGATCAGGGCCGTCATGCCCAGGCCAAGCAGCCCCGGGCCGCAGTAACGCGCCAGCATGAGAGGCAGGACCTCGTTGTAACTGTGCTGGCCGGGGCCGACCTGGCTTTCGGGAACCAGATGGAAGGGCAGCACGGCGAGGGCCAGCAGTCCGGGAAGAATGACGATGAACGGTACCGCCATCTTGAAGTAGCCGCCGATGATGGGCGCGAGTTTCGCGGCACGAATATCCTTGGCGGCGAGGATGCGCTGCACCACCAGAAAGTCCGTGGTCCAGTAACCGAACGACATGATGAAGCCGAGGCCGAAGACGATGCCCGTCCAGTGAATGCCCATGGGATTGTCGCTGAAGTGCGCCATGTTACTCCACATGTGCGTGTAGTCACCTTCCGGGAAGTTCCGGTGAACGCGAGCCACCAGGCCGCTCCAACCGCCAGTTTCGATCAGGCCCAGAATGGGGATCAGCAGCGCTCCCAGCCAGATGAGGAAGAACTGCAACACCTCGTTGAAGATCGCCGAAAACAGGCCGCCCAGGGTTACGTAAACCGCAACAGTCATGGCCGAAATCCAGATGCTGAAGTTGATGTCCCATCCGAGCACGATCTTCATGATGAGGGCCATGGCGTACATATCCACTCCCGCCATTAGCAACGTCATGAGGGAGAACATGACGGCCGCCAGACCGCGCGACGATTCACCGTAGCGGAGTTGCAAGTATCCCGGCACGGAGTGGGTCTTGGAGATGTAATAGAACGGCATCATCACCAAACCCAGGAAAACAATGGCGGGAATGGCGCCGATCCAGTACCAGTGCGCGGCCAGAATGCCGTATTGGTAGGTGGAGGCGGCCCAGCCCATCAGTTCCAGCGCTCCCAGATTGGCGGAGACAAAGCTCAATCCCGCCACCCAAGCGGTCATCTCGCGGCCCGCCAGGAAGAAGTCCTCGCCACTCTTCGCAAATCGCTTCAAGTAAAAGCCTATGCCCAGCACCATCACGAAATAGATGGCAATGATGGCGTAATCGACCGGGTTTAGGGTGATGAGCCGGCTGCTCGCGCCGGGAGCGTCCGGCGCCGCAAAGAACAGAAATGCCAGAGGGAATGAGAGGTTCGTATTGAGTCCTCAAGTTGAGATGACGTTCCAGCTCAGGGTGTTCAAGCCCGGGCTTTCTTCCGTTCCCTGTTCAATAATCTTTGGGCTGCCCGTAGGCGGTATGGTAGCGGTCCCACCACTTGTTCACTTCCTCGGGCGGCAGACGCTTCGGTTCTCCGCCGAGGAGCATGGCAAGGTGCACCGTTTTCGCCACGTCCTCGATCATCACCGCGGCCTTGAGCGCTTCGCGCGGGTTGGGTCCCCAGGAAAACGTTCCGTGCTGGCCGATCAGAATTCCCGGCGCACGGGTTTTGTATTTCAAAATCGTCTCGCCGATGTGATCGCCAAGGTTATCCACGTAAGGCATACAAGGAATATCTTCGCCGAATTCGTCCGCAATGGCGGTGAGACACACGGGAATCGGTTTGCCGAGCAGCGCGAAGCTGGTGGCGTAATTCGAGTGGGTGTGGATGACCCCACCGATTTCCGGACAGTGCTGGTACAGGTAAAGATGGTGCGGCCAGTCGACCGAGGGTCTCCACTTGCCCTTCACTTTCTTGCCCTCAAGGGTGATGACCACCATGTCCGCCGGTCGCATCCCAAGGTAGTCCACGCCGCTCGGCTTGATCACCATCAGGCCGCGCTTGCGGTCGACCCCGCTCGCATTGCCGGCGTGCTCGGTCACCAGTCCTCCGCGATAGATGCCGAGGTTCGCTTCCAGGACTTCGCGTTTGAGTTTCTCGATTGTGCTCATCGCCGCAGTTTTAAGTTGTAAGTACTCAGTCTCCTGATTCAGCCCAAAACCCTGTTGCGCAGAAAATGCGAGGACACACCATTCTGACTGATGCCTGAGAACTGACTACTGAGAACATCTCTTCATCGCCTTCAGCCGCTTCATCACATCGTTCGCGCCGCGACCGAAATAATCGTGCAGCGCCGTGTATTCCTTGAAGATCTGGCTGTATATCTCGCGTGCTTCCTTGCGCGGCTTGTACACCAACTTCTGCACGCGAGCCATGTGCTTCGCCGCATCAAAGATGCTGTCGTAGCCGCCTCCGGCCGCTCCCGCCGCCACCGCGCCGTGCATCGCCGAGCCAAGCGCCGAGCAGGTCTGCAAAGGATCGGCGAGCTTGATGTCGCGGCCTGTGACGTCCGCGTAAATCTGCATCAGGAGCCGATTCCGCTCCGGCAGGCCGCCGCATGCAACGAGGTGCTCGACCTTAATGCCCTTCGATTCGAACGCCTCGATGATGGTTCGCGTGCCGAATGCCGTCGCTTCGATCAGCGTTCGATAGATTTCTTCGGCCCGCGTGGCGAGCGTCATGCCGACCATCGTGCCGGTTAAATCGACGTCGACGAGGATGGAGCGGTTGCCATTCCACCAGTCGAGCGCCAGAAGTCCCGACTCGCCCGGCTTGAGAGCCGCGGCGCGCTTCTCGAGCACCGCCGCAAACGGTTTCTTCTGCTTGCGCGCTTGCTGATGAATATAGTCCGGGACGCCATGCTCGAAAAACCAGGCAAAGATGTCGCCCACCGCCGACTGTCCCGCCTCGAAGCCCCACAGCCCCGGCACGATGCCGTCCTCCACGGTCCCGCACATGCCTTCCACCATTTGCCTGCTGGTGCCGAGCAGCATGTGGCATATCGATGTTCCCATGATCATGACGAGCGATCCGGGCTCAACGACTGTGCAGGCCGGGACCGCCACGTGCGCGTCCACGTTGCCGATGGAAATCGGCGTTCCTTCCCGAAGACTGGTTTTCTTAGCCCACTCCGCCGTCAGGCCGCCGGCCTTGGCTCCCAGCGGATGGAACGTGTGGCCGATCTTTTCGTCAATGACGTTTTCCATGCGCGGATGAAGGGCGCGGTAGAAATCCTTGGTGGGGAATCCCTCGCCCTTCACCCACATGGCCTTGTAGCCCGCCGTGCAGGTGTTCCGCTTCTCCTCCCCGGTCAGTTGCCAGACGATCCAGTCCGCCGCTTCGATGAAGCGGTCCATGGCGTCATAGATGGCGGGCGCTTCGTCGGCAACCTGGAGCAGTTTGGAGAAGAACCACTCGGAGGAATACTTGCCACCGTATATGCGGATGAATTCTTCGTTGCGCTCGCGGCCGATTTCGTTGATGCGGTTCGCCTCCGGCTGCGCGGCGTGGTGCTTCCAGAGCTTGACCCAGGCGTGCGGTTGCTTGCGATATTGCGCCAGCGCCATCAGCGGCGTGCCATCGGCCTTTGAGGGCAGGGGCGATGAGGCGGTGAAATCGGTTCCGATGCCGATTACGTCTTCGCCCTTCACGCCCGCCGCCTTGAGCGCTTTGGGCACTGCCTTTTCGACCATGGTAAGGTAGTCAAGGGGATTTTGAAGGGCCCAATCGGGCTCAAGCTTGGGACCCGTGGGCAGCTTTTCGTCGATCACGCCGTCGGGATAAAGAACGACGTTCGAAGCAAGAATTTTTCCGTCGCGCACGCGTACCACGACAGCGCGACCGGATTCGGTCCCGAAGTCAATTCCCAGAGCGAACTTATCTTTTCCCATGAGCACACCTGCTCAAATGGGGACGCGGTAATCTGCGGCCGGAATGTTCTCATGGTTCTGCGACAATCGCCAGCACCGCTTGAACGTAAGCGCTTACCCTATGAGAATAGGCACCCCCTGTCAAGCGGTGAATCTCGACGCACCAACCCCGCTGAATCCCCCCAGGAGAGATGGGGATTCGCTCAACCCGCCTCGAATTGACTCGTCGCCGCTTATGGTGTAGGACTGCCACGCAGCCAGAAGGCAAGTGCCGTTCCAACTTATCCCATCTCTACCGCCAAGCAAGGCCCGCCTCATGGGCCGCTCCAAATCCGTCCCCGGCAACTGGGGCGCGTTGGAACGGTACAAGGAGCGCGCATGGTACTCTTCCCAAATGTCTATTTGATTCAACCGATCTCCGGCGATCGCTAACTTCTTCACTATGTCTTCGTCGGTGACAAAGTCGTCCTCGTGGATAGCGGCTCCGCCGAGACGTCGGAAAAAGTCATTTTCCCTTACGTGGACCGGTTATAGATTTCGCCGCAGCACCTGACGCTTGTCGTGACTACCCATCCCGACGTCGACCACCAGGGCGGGAATGATGCCATCAGGCGCCTTGTACCCGCGCCGTGGCCCTCTTGTGGCGAAGCCGACCTTGCCATGGTGGAGGACCCGTAGACGCTTCTCGACTGCCGCTACAACTACATGCGGAAGGAACATGATGTCGGATTCGGCCTGGAGTCTCTGCCGCCGGACGGCAAGAAACGTCGCATGGACGTCACTTTCTCGGGCGGCGAGACCATCGGGCTCGCGGACGACTGGTCTCTTGACGTGCTGCACGTTCCGGGGCACTCGCACGGACACCAGGCGCTCTACGACCGCAAGCACAAAGCCGTCTATGCCAGCGACGCCTTGCGCGACCGCGGCTGCCCCAAGGTCGACGGCAGCATGGGAATTCCCATCACTTATTACGACGTCGATGTTTACCCTTCAATTCTGCGCTACTTTGAGAGCCTCGATCTGGATGGGTTCTACTCCGGCCAATTCCCGGCCATGCAGGGCGAGGAAACCAAGAACTTCATCTCCGAGTCGCGGAAGACCGTGGAACTCTTCGACCGCGTCATCCTGCGCGAGCTCGGGCGTCACCCTGAGGGCCTTACGCTTGAGCAACTCATTGAGACAGTGGCGAACGCCGTCGGCGACTGGCCACGCGACACCTAGGTCTTCGCCATGTTTCCCGTCAAAAGCCACCTCGACCGATTGGAACAACAGGGCAAAATCCACCCCCTCGCCGGCGCCCACCCGGGGAAGTGGCAACTGCCGTAGCGTGACCCAACCGGCCATCCCAGGACGATATGGGATAGTCCGCAAGACAGATCATTGGCTATCCGGCTAAGCGGATGTACAATAAAAGAACAAACTCTTTCTTTGGAACTGGGCATGAGCGCGCGCAGGGAACAATTCGTTGTGGACGAGCGAGGAAAACGCCGGAGCGTGATCCTCTCCGTGTCTCATTACCAACAGATGCTTGAGGACCTCCACGACTTGGCCGTCGTCGCGGAGCGCAGGAAAGAAGCGCCTATCAGCTTGGCTGAAATGAAGCGGCGGCTGAGAAGCCATGGCCGCCCGGCCAAACGGCGCAATGAGTGATGTGTTGCGTGAGCATATCCCCTTAATCGTCAGCACTTTAGCCAGCAAGATTTGACATTTCCGATCTTTCCCGAATTACGCTTGAAACATGATGGAGCCTCTGACCTATGTTGTTGCTTTCAAGCCTTCGGTGGAGAAGGACGTCAAGCGTATCCCGGAACAGGGGGTCCAGCGAATCTTAGAACGGATCAAAGTCCTAGCCGCGAATCCTTTCCCGGCTGGCTGTGCCAAGCTCTCCGGCGCGGAGCGGCTTTACCGGATCAGGGTGGGGCAATACAGGGTCGTATAGGAGGTCAATTCGCAGGCCAGAGTTATAACCGTCCATTACGTCCGTCATCGGCGCGACGTGTATCGCCGGCTAGGATGACCAACTCGGGGCAACTCTGCTGCCGTTGCCAGTTGATGAAGCCACCTTTCTGGAATCGAGAATCATGAGCGGGGAACGCAATCCCAATTTTCGTGGTATGACCGTGGCGGCCTTCGAAAGCCGCCGCGCGGAGGAGATGTCCGCCCTCATCTCGAACTTCGGTGGTGTGCCGCTGGTCGCTACTTCTGTGCGGGAGGTCCCGCTCGCTGAAAACCCCGCCGCGTTTACTTTTGCCGAAAAACTTTTCGCCGGGGAGATTGATGCGGTCATCTGCCTGACCGGCGTCGGGACACGCACTCTTCTGGAAGTCCTGCAAACGCGATGGGCGCGCGCCGAAATCGTCCAGGCCTTCACCCGAGCGACCATCGTCGCCCGCGGCCCCAAACCCGTCAAAGTTCTGCGGGAATATGACATCCCAGTGACAATCGCCGTTCCCGAGCCCAACACCTGGCGCGAAATTCTCCAGGAACTCGACGAGAGCCCGCGCGGCTTCAGCTTTGCCGGAAGCCACATCGCCGTGCAGGAATACGGGATATCGAATCATAGGTTTCTCGACGAGCTGGAGCAGCGAGGCGCGGAGGTCATGCAAGTTCCCGTATACCGCTGGGCCCTGCCGGAGGATCTCAAACCGCTGAAGCATGCCGTGAGCGAGATAGTGGCTGGCAAGGTCCACGCAGCATTGTTCACGAATGCGACCCAGGCCTACCACCTGCTCGAAGTTGCCGACCAGGTTGGATCTCGGCAGGCCTTGCTCAAAAACATTAATCGCACCGTCGTGTGCTCGATTGGCCCGGCCTGCACGGAGGCTCTGCTGGCGTGCGGAATTCCTGTCGACATGGAACCTCAACATCCCAAAATGGGTGCGTTCGTTCACGAAGCGGCGGCGAGGGTTTCCGAATTGATGGAAAAAAAGAAGAAATCAGAAGCCGGAAGTCAGAAGCCAGAAGCTTCAGTGCGAGTGCAAAACCGCTTGCACCCAGCAGCGGCTGTCCCCGCCTGGTTTGATTCCCGCTTCATGAAGGCCTGCCGGCGCGAGGCTGTGGATGCGACCCCCATCTGGCTTATGCGCCAGGCGGGGCGCTACATGAAGGAATACCGCGACCTGCGTGCCAAAGTTCCGTTCCTCGAATTGTGCAAGAATCCGACGCTCGTCACCGAAGTGACGGTGACGGCAGCCGAACGATTGAAGGTCGATGCGGCGATTATCTTTGCCGACCTGCTGCTCATCGTCGAACCGCTGGGGTTTGGGCTCGAATACGACATGGGCGAAGGGCCGGTCATCAGTCCCAAACTTGAGAAGCCTGCGGACGTCGATAGGCTTCGCGAGGTGGATCCGCAGGAATCGCTCGCGTACCTATATGAGGCCATCCGCCAGACGCGTGCCGCCTTGGACGCGAAGCTCCCTCTTATCGGTTTTGCGGGCGCTCCGTTCACGCTGGCGTCTTACCTCATCGAAGGCGGCGGGTCGAGGAATTACCGGCAGACCAAGGCGATGATGTACTCGGACGAGGGCGCCTGGCGTGAGCTGATGGAGCATCTGGCCAAAAATCTCGCCCGGTACATCAACGGCCAGATCGCCGCAGGCGTTCAGGCCGTGCAGATTTTTGATTCCTGGGTCGGCTGCCTAGGGCCCAAGGACTATCGCGAATACGTGCTGCCTTATTCGAAAATGCTGATAGACGCCATTACGCCAGGCACGCCCGTAATCCATTTCGGTACCGGGAACCCCATGCTGCTCGAACCCATGCGCAATGCCGGCGGCGATATCATTGGAGTGGACTCCAAAATCGAGCTGGATGCCGCATGGACTCACATCGGTCACGACCGCGGCATTCAGGGTAACCTCGATCCGGTGGTGCTCTGCGCGGACCAGGCGTACATTCGCAAGCGGGTGGAACGAATCTTGCTGCAGGCGGACGGGCGGAACGGCCACGTTTTCAATCTCGGCCACGGCATCCTGCCTGACACACCCGTGGACAATGTGATCGCGCTGGTTGAAATGGTGAGGGAGCTGAGCCGCAGGTGAGATAACAAACAACTAGGCAACCAGAGGGTTGCGAGCCTTGAGGCTCGCAAATCGACCCAAGTCCCGGTCGGCCGTCCAGAGCTCTTCCACGCCGTGCAACTGGCAGAGCGCCACGACGCGAGCATCGTGGATCTGCGGCCCTGAAACCCGACTTACTTTCAAGACCTCACGAATTTCCTCCCAGTAGCTCTCCACTTCCGAAAGCAACACCAGACCCGGCGATTCCAGCCACGCGGCCACTTGCTCGAGCGCCATGTCGAGCGGCGTGGGCGGGTCATAAATCCTCGGATGGGTCACGATGGCAATAAACTCATGCAGGCACGGCCAGGGAATGGCCCAGGGCGCCTTGCCCTCCGCCAATTCCGCCAGTCGCTGAAAGGCCGCATCGTGCCAGGAGGAATCTTCGCGGTGCGCATAAACAAGCAGGTTAGTGTCGACTGCGATCACGAGCCCCGCCCTTCGTAGCGATGTCGCGAATTTGAGGCCAAGAAGCTCCCGCGAGGGGCGGTTGCAGCCCATTGCCCCGGAAGGCCACCTTCCGCAGCTTAAAGGCGGACGGTCGCTTGCGCTCCGCCACGACCTGACGCAATCCCTCTTCGATGAGAGCGCGCACCGTGGTGCGCTCGCGCGCCGCAAGCTTCCTGGCTTGGTCCAAAAGCGAATTAGAAATCTCTACGGTCGTCTTCATACATATATATGTATCACCAAATATGGCGTGGTGTAAAGGAATTGAGCACCCCACATGCCACTTTCGACGGCCCAACGGTTTGAGGCCCGCGGCTGTGACATTCGACCTTCTTCGCAACCATGTTATATTGAGAGATTGGGAGTCTCTCACCCAAGCCTTGACTTGAACTCAATGGACGCTAATCCGCCAGATTCCGCTTCCGCCCGCTGGGCAGTGCTGCTGCTTGCGCACGGAGCGCCGGACCGGCTTGCGGACATTCCCGAATTTCTCCTCAACGTCCGCGGCGGGCGCAAGTTGCCGGAGCAGGCGGTGCAGGAGATTATTCACCGTTATGGACTGATCGGCGGCGGCTCGCCGCTGCTTCGCCTTACGCAGCAGCAGGCGCGAGCGCTGGCGAATCTCCTGAGTCACCCCGTCTACGTGGGGATGCGCAACTGGAGGCCGTTCATCGCGGATACGGTCCGACAGATGAGCGAGGCCGGAGTGGAACAGATCATCGCGCTCTGCCTCGCTCCCCACAATTCGCAAACCAGCATCGGGCTTTACAAGAAATACCTCGACGAAGCCGTGGCGAACAACGCGCCGCAACTGGCTGTCGTTTTCATCGAGAGCTGGCACGACCATTCCCTGCTTATTCAGGCTTTTCGAGAAAGGGCGTCGGCAGCGCTGGCGCACGTTGAGCGCGAAGCTGGCGGACCCGTTCCGGTGGTTTTCACCGCGCACAGCGTGCCGCAGAAAACCATCGAGGATGGGGACCCTTACGCCGACCAGGTCTGGGAAACCGCCAACCGCGTGGCCGGGGCGATGAGCCTCGCCGAGTACCGCGTGGCGTTTCAAAGTCAGGGCATGACCGCCGATCCGTGGATTGGCCCGACGGTGGAGTCGCAAATCGACGAGCTCGCCGCGATGGGTCAACGGCACATTCTTCTCGTTCCGGTGGGCTTTGTTTCAGACCACGTGGAGATCCTCTACGACATCGACATCCTGATTCGCGAATACGGCGAAAGCAAGGGCGTCACCGTCCATCGCTCCGAGTCGCTCAACGACAGCCCGGTCTTCATCCAGGCTCTGGCCGATATCGTTTCAGCGCGGATGGCCGAGCCCCCCTCAACCGCATGAGTACCACCGCGCCTCGCAACGCGCGCATCGCCGTGATCGGCGGAGGCATCTCCGGCCTGGCCGCGGCCTACGCGCTCGCCCAGGCCCGCCGCGCGGGCGCGCCGATAGAGGAGGTTCTGATCGAGGCGAGCAACCGCCTGGGCGGCGTAATCCTGACGGAACGGATGGACGGCTTTGTCATCGAGGCGGGGCCGGACAGCTTCCTTGCGGAAAAGCCCGCAGCGGCGGCGCTTTGCCGGGAATTGGGGCTTGGCGAATCCCTCATCGGGTCGAATGACCGCGAGCGCCGCACCTACATCCTGCACAACGGGCGTCTCGTCCCGCTTCCCGACGGGCTGATGCTGCTGGTGCCCACGCGCCTCTGGCCCTTGGCCACGACGCCGCTCCTGCCTCTGGCCGACAAGCTTGCCATCGCGGCCGAGTGGTTCCGCAAGCCACCTCCAACCTCGCAGTCGTCTGGCGATGAATCTGTGGCGTCTTTCGTCGAACGGCATTTCGGCCGCGCCATGGTCGAGAATATCGTTGACCCTCTTCTCGCAGGGGTTTACGGCGGCGACTGCCGGAAGCTAAGCATTCGCTCGGTGCTGGCACGCTTCTGGGAGATGGAACAGAAGCACGGCAGCCTGACGCGCGCCACGCTGCGTGCCCGCCGCGAGCGCCTGCGGAAAGTGCGAAGTTCCTGTGGATCTCCGGCAAATCAGCCGCCGCTCTTCATGACCCTCAAAGAAGGCCTTAATCGAATGGTGGACGCGCTCGCCGCTAAGCTTGACGGTGAGAAGATTCGTCTGGCGACTCGCGTCGGTTTGATCGAACGAGAGGAAAGTCGTTATAAAATCCAGTGCGGCGACGGCGCAGTCGAAGAGGCTGAAGCCATCGTGCTCGCCATGCCTGCACACGCGTCCGCAAGGGTTCTTGCTGGCTTGAGTCCTCCCCTCGCGCGGTTGCTGGATGAGATTCCCTACAGCTCGTCCACGACCGTTTCGCTCGCATACGAAACCGGCACCCGCGCAAAACTTCCGCAGGGCTTTGGATTCCTTGTGCCGCGCAAGGAGAACCGTCGCATGCTGGCGTGCACATTTGTCCACGGAAAGTTCGACGGCCGCGTACCCGAGGGGAAGGCTCTGGTTCGATGTTTCCTGGGAGGAGCGGCGGATCCGGGAGCCTTGAAACTCAATGACCAGGAAGTCGTGGACCTGGTCCGCGGGGAATTGCAGTCGATTCTCCAATTCACTGCTGAGCCGCTCTTTGTGCGAATTCATCGCTGGCCGCAATCGATGGCCCAGTACGAAGTGGGCCACACGGCGCGCGTCGCGGCCATCGGGAAAGGACTCGAAGCGTTTCCAGGATTGTTCGTGGCAGGCAATGCGTGGTCGGGAATCGGCATTTCCGACTGCATTCGAACCGGGATGGCGGCGGCCGAAAGCGCGATGCAATTCCTATGCGCCCGCGGCCCCTCGTAGTCCCGTCCTATGCTGCGGTCTCGCGCAGGATTTTCAGCAAGCTTTCCAGGGACTCGCGAGTGCTCTCCAGCCGGTTTCCGTCGGCGCGACGATAATGCGTCTCGAGCGAGATTGAGCCGCTGTAGCCGTCGCGCGCAAGCGCCTTGAACACCGCGGGGAAATTCGCCACCCCCTGCCCGACGGGCGCCCAAGCCCACTTTCCCGAATCCTTGAGCAAATCCTTCACATGCATGTGGTCGAACAGGCCGCGAACGGCTTGGTAGCCATCGGGGTAAGGGGCTTCTCCCATCGTGGCCGCGTTGCCGGGATCCCAGACACCGCGCAGGTGGGGTGAGTTGACCGCCTTCAGCATTCGAGCGAGCTCGCGCCCGGTGCCGACGTTGCAGGTGTGCTCATTCTCAAGGACGAGGACCATGGCGTTCCGGCGCGCAACCTCAGCCGCCCGCGCCAGCCGGTCGCGAACAAAAGGGTAAGCCTTCTCCGGATCCTCGACCCGCCAGTAACTGAAGATGCGCACTAGCGGCGTGTTGAAGAAGTGCGAGAGCTGCGCAGCCTTCTCGAGTAGGCGTTCCGTGTCGTGGTCGGTAAACTGGGCGCGGAATACGTCGCGCTGAGACGCGGGCGCGGGCATTTCGGGCAGGTCGTATTTGAAGATGGGCAACGCAATATTGCTGACGCGAACGGCATACTTGCGCAGAAGTTTCTTGGCGCGCTCAAGTTCTTCCGGCGAGGCGTTCATGATGTTCTTGCCCCAGAGCTCGCGCAACTCGCAGTACTGCAGCGAATAGTTCCGCAGAAATTCCAGCGCCCACTCCAAATCCTGGGAAATCTCGTCAGTGACCACCCCAAGCTTCCAGGGAAACTTTGGGTTGCGGTTTTGGCCGAAGACCCACGCGGGGAGAGACATCGTGGCGCCTGCCAGAAAAGCTCTTCGAGAAGAATTGCGGTTCATGGTGACACTATTCTCGGACGGGCTGGCCGCCCCGTGAAACGAAGATGGATGATCCAGGAAACGTGCGTGCCGGTCAGCCTACAAAATGCAGGCCATACAGCCGCCGGCCTCCGAGAGGATACGACGAACGCCGTCTGACGGCCGCCGGGCGGGGAATCTTCCGCGAAGCGGCTGAAGTGGTATGAGTGACCTGAACCGTGTCGCCGACCTTGAGGTCCATGGCGAGCGAAACGGCCAGGCCGCCGGGGGAGGTGTTCTCGGTCGCGCTCGATTCCTCCTCCCCTGAGGAGCTGCGAACAAGGATGGGATGCTTCGCCCCACGCCGGTCATCGGAACGCCGATTGGCAGGCTCGGAGGCGGGCGCTGGCCGCTGCGGCGAAGCAATACCCGTTCCGAACTCATGCTCGCGAGAAGGATGGTGGATGCTTGAATACACCCATTGCGTGGGACGGGCGCATCGGCGGCAGGACCGCTCGATGGAATTTTGACGCGTGAGCGTTTCCAGTTCCGCCTCCGTCAAGGCGGTAAAACCTTCCTTGCGGCACTCCCGGCATTGCAGCAGCGCGCCCGACTTGCCCTGCAGAGGCGGCGCAAACTCGATGTCCCAGATGTTCTCGGCCGGGTCGAGACTCTGGACGCCCCATTCCGCAATGCCCTGGTCGGACGTCCCGGCGGCAGCCACAACCCGGAAGTCCGACTTCAGATAATTATTCAGATTAATAATTCTGAGAGTATCATCAGGAAATACCGGCTGCTTCAGGGCAATTCGCGCCCCCCGGTCGTTGACCACGACCGTCCGCGTGTCTTCGATGAATTCACCCTTCTGGCACCGGAGGCCCAGCACCCGGACGGGAATGGCGAGAAGAAGTCGTTCGGTATTGCGTGCACCCGCGGTGTTCATAAGGGATAAAGCGGCTTCCTTTCCTCTGCCCATGTCGCAAGGGCTCCGGTTGCGGAGCTGAGGAGATTCACCCCGTTATCGTTTGCGAACCGCCCAGCGAACTCTCAGACTCTCGACCTGCCAGCCGTCCTTTTGGTCGATAAATTCCAGGCCCACCATGCCGTCGTAGAACCCGTCCGGTTCCCCGCTCCAGGCGACGCGAAACTGCTTTCGCGTTTCGTCACCGGAGAGTTCCACCGTCACTTCGCTTCCCGCCTCCAGGTGGAACCGGGTGTGGACGCGCGCGCCACCGTCATCAATCGAAACAATCTGTGCGCGGTCAAAAAAAACGCGCCCTACATCATCCTTTCCGCGCAGGATGATGGGAATCTGTACCGGTAGTCTGCCACTCTGCCGTCGTTCGCTCACCAATTGGACCGCGCATGTTCCCCGCCAGGGCGCGGAGTCAAGAATATGGCTTGAAGCTCAAGCCGGCCCGGCCCCGGGAAAATGCTCTTCCACGACCGGCCAGTCGAAGAAAAAATCGATGATAGTGGAGAGGTTAAAGCGCGTCAACGATAATGATAGCTGGACAGCGGTTGCAAACCGACTATTTTCGACAGTGCGGAACGCCTGCCGATGTAGAATCACCCATTCGGACGAAGACGAACCCAAGCCCCGCAGCGCTCGTCCCGGCTTCGGGAGGCGCGCAGTCGTGCAAGCCAGGCACGGCGACGCGAGCGACGTTGTCGGCGACCTTATTTGGCCGCAGTGCGTTCATGGTCGGGCCCGATAGCGAAATGATTCCCTACACGCCGGAAGAGTTCATCGCCATCGGCCAGAAGGAACTGGCTTGGTGCGATGTGGAGATGAAGAAGGCGTCGCGCGAGATGGGGTAATTCGATGACCGGCACAAGGCGCTGGAACACGTCAAGAATCTCTATGTCGAGCCGGGCAAGCAGCCCCAGCTCATCCTCGACCTGGAGCACGAGGCGGAGAAATCGTTGGAGACCTTCTATCAGATCCTCAACAACGCCGCGGGGTACGTCATGATCGATTCCGACCCGGGCGGCTGGCCGCAGAGTCCCATCAGCTCAAGATCTTCCAGACGGCGCGGAACCTCCTCGACCAGCACCACCTGAAAGGGAGCGAGGCGCTTTCCATCCTCAAGAGAATCCTTGGCGAGCGGTCGAAGTCACACACTGCAGCGTGGTTGCCGAATTCTCGACGCGATCGCCAAAAAGCTCATCGCCCGATACGGGGAAGAAGCCGTGATGGTCGGGTGCGTCGAACCCCTGAAACTGGCGGCCATTCAGTCTGCGTGAACGGGAATGCGTCTTTCACTAGCCCTCTCAAACGTCTGCGATCGGCGATTTTCACTGCGAAGAAATCCCCACGCCTGAGGCAAAATCCCAGTCACACGCTGCTTTCTCCCGGAAATTGAATCGCCCCTTGGCGCGTAACATCAATTGCGTGAATCACTTACATTAGATTGATTTGACCGGATGGGTAGGGTATACTAACTGCTTAGGTTGTATATGATGATGCGTCTTGGCCATACGGTCTTAATAGCGCTTGTACTGCAACTCACGGGCATCGCTGGAATCTGCGCGCCAAAGCGAGCTCCGGCGGCGCACGATTGCTGCACGCCGTCCGAGCGGAATCATCGTGCTTCCCCGCAAACGACTGTGCCGGAGTGCTGCCTTGTCACTGCCTCGCACCAACAGGGCACGATCGGCCAGACCGAGTCCACTACGGATAATGTGGCCCCGATGTTGCTCGCCGAGCGCACGCCAGCGCAACCGCCGATCGATCGACGTTCTGCCATATATCGCCAGAACGTCACACATCCTGTTTCACCGCCGATCAGTCCGCTCAAGCAGTCCTGCCTTCTTCTGATCTAGTTCTCCATCCAATTTCTGGTTTCCCCTTTTGGGGTTAAAGTGTTCCTGAAAACCTGCGAAGCGAAGTCGCCCTCCGCGGCGACGTACCGGACCAACCCTTTCTGCGGAAGCGGGGAAGCCCGGGGTCACTTGATGGATGGAGAACCGAAATGATATCGAAAACAAGACTCGCCCTGTTCCTGTTCGCAATACTGGCCTGGGGTGGCCGAACCTCGGCGCGCGCGGAGGACCCGAAAACGGACCCGTCGCCTCCGCCCGTCCGCCTTGCGGACGTGGTGCGAGAGGCGCTCGATCGAAATCCTGAGATTCAGGAGGCGCGTCGCAACGTGGACGCCCGGCGGGCGCGCATTCCACAGGCCAAGGCGTGGCCCGATCCCACGGTGACGCTCGGCTATGGAGGAAACCTTCTGCCTCCCTACACGCTGATGCGCGGCGACCCATCGAGCCAGCGCCAGTTCATGGCCGAGCAGACCATCCCCTACCCTGGGAAGACCCGATTACGCGGCCAGATTGCCGCGCGCGAGGCCGAGGCGGAAGCGACGACGATTGAGGAGGCCTCACGCCGCATCACGGCGGAAGTGAAGCAGACGTACTTCGATCTCTATTCCACCGACCGGGCGCTCGCGACGATCTTGCTCGACCGGCAGGTTCTTCAAAAACTCGCCAAGGTCGCGGAGATCCGCTATTCAGTCGGCAAAGCCGCGCAACAGGACGTTATCCAGGCGCAACTGGAACTTTCCCGCCTCACCGAACGGCAGACGATGCTCGAGCAGACTCGCCAAACGCTCGAGGCCCAGCTCAATAGCCTGCGTGATCTGCCAGTGGATTCCCCCGTCGGTCCGGTGGAAGAGATCCGACAGAGTGCGCTCCCCCAAACGATGGAGGAGCTTCAATCGGCGGCGGTAGCTAGTTTCCCCGTGCTCAAGCGCCGGCAGTTAACAACTGAGAGAGAGCAGCTCGCCGTGAATCTGGCGCGCCGGGAAGTTCGGCCGGACTTTAGCGTCGGGTACACGTACATGCAACGCGACGGCATGCCGGACATGTACGGCATCACGTTTTCGACATCGCTTCCCATCTTCCGGCGGTCGAAGCAGGACCAAGCGATCCGCGAAGCGGCGTACAGCCTGGAAGCTTCCCGGCGCGGGGAAGCCAACCAGCTCACGCTTCTTCGCTACCGCGTGAAACAGGATTTTCTCGAGGCGCAGGCCGCTGCACGCCTGCTGGGACTCTACGGGCAGGCGCTCGTGCCGCAGTCGAAGCTGGCGCTCGAGTCCTCGCTTGCGAGCTACGAAACCGGTGCCATCGATTTCCAGGCGGTGCTGGGAAACTTCACGACCGTTTTCGAATACGAGTTGAACGTCCACCAACAGCTCGCCACGCACGAGAAGGCATTGGCGCGGCTCGAGGAATTAACAGGACTGGAATTGGTCCGCTAGGGGCGAGGCGTTGCCTCACCGGCTTGTAGCGGCGGTCTGTGACCGCCGTCGGACGGCATCAACAGATGCGGCGCTCCTAGAGCGCCGCCACAACAGAAATTCAGAGGTGAATGATGAGCACACACACTAAGAAGAAACTGGTTGCCATCGCGGCCTTCGCCGCGGTCTCCGGGGCGGTAGCTGTGGCTTGGAATCCGGTGGGAGAGAGACTGGCGGCCTGGGCAAAGCCCGCGGCGGCCGCGCCCGCGCCACAGAGTGCGTCAGGGCAAAAAGACTTGTACTACTGCCCGATGCACCCAGCCTTCACGTCCGATAGGCCCACTGAGTGCCCCGTATGCACGATGCGCATGGTGAAGCGCGAGCAGCCTGAGCAGCACGCTGCCTCGCCTGCTGCTGCCAACGCACGGACAGGAAAACGGAGAATCCTCTATTACCAGGACCCCATGCACCCACAGTACCGCTCGGACAAGCCCGGTATCGCACCGGACTGCGGCATGAAACTCGTGCCGGTTTACGCTGAAGAAGCCGGCGCCGCTGCGACATCACCCGGAACCGTGCAGATCTCCGCGGCGCGC
>JACQNR010000456.1 GCA_016202975.1 Acidobacteriota bacterium | reverse complement strand
GCGCATACGCGGCTCGGACTCCCTCCGCATCGTGCCCTCTGCGCCGACCCGCTCGAACTTCCCCGCCCCGTTCGACCGCCGCCGCCCTTCATCCGGGCGCCTGCAGTGACCTCGGATGGCCCTGGAGCGGCCTTCTATGCGAGCTTTTCGCCTCAAGAGGAGTGTTCTACCATAAACCGTAGGATATTAACTTGTTGGCCTATAGTCTTAACAAAAATTGTCGGTCCTGCTTTCCGATTCAAGTCACTTGTGCTAGGATGCGCTGTGGAATGCAGGATAAGCCCTGATTTTCCAACACTCGGGAGACCGATTAGGGTTTCAGGGCTGGAATCCGGCGTGCACTGGATATTGAGGATACGCGCTGGCCATGCGGAGCGCCGGGCCAAAGCAAGGGGAAACCGGAATCGGAGGAGACGAATTAGATATGGGGCGCGATTCAAAGGGTTTTTCACTGATCGAACTTCTCATCGTGGTGGCGATCATCCTGATTATTGCCGCCATTGCGATCCCCAACTTGCTACGGAGCCGCATTGCCGCCAACCAGGCCTCCGCGATTGGAAGCATTCGTGTCATTAACACGGCGGAAGTCACCTACTCCTCGAGCTTTGGCACGGGATTCTCCTCCACGCTCCTGCAGCTCGGCCCTCCGGCCAGCGGGCCCGTCTCAGCATCGGCCGCCGGTTTGATTGACAGCGTGTTGGCCAGTGGAACCAAGAGTGGATATACCTTCGTCTATGCTCCAGCCCTTCCTGATACCTCGGGTCGATATAACGGCTACACGTTGACCGGGAGTCCTGTCACACCCGGCCAGACAGGGACGGCCTATTACTTCACAGATCAGACTCACGTCATTCGGGGGAACGTAACCGGCACCGCCTCCGCGGCCGACTCGCCCGTCGCCCAGTAGATTCGGCAACCCTAAGAAATGCTGGTCGTTAAGGCCATCTCCAGCCAGCAGGGGTTTGGGTATCGCCCGCCCCGCCGCCACCAATATTTTCCGCTCAATTTCCTTATCAGTTTTCAACTTCGCGACGTCTCTGCAGATGTCTGAACGTTTCTAAACAGTTCTGGTTACGATTTTCAGTGAGCGGGGCTTATCGGGGTTCAAGCCTTTTTCCTTCGCGAGCACGGCGGCGAAATAGTGAGGAGATCGATTGCGTCGTGGGCCCGCCGGCAAGGGATACAACAAACTCATTTGGAGACTGCAAGGTCACGGGCGAGGGCGAGAGCGCCCTCGACGGCAGGGTGGCGCAGGAGCAGCACGCGTGCATTGGGAGCATGGCGCCGCAAATGACGCGTCGCCGCCCGGCGAACGCGCAGGCTAGAGCGAAACACCCCGCCGGCGTAAACGACGGGAACCACCCGCCGTAGCCAGCCCATGCGGCGGAGCAGGGCGAGGGCGAGATCCGCAAGGTCTCTCCCCGCCTCGTCGCACAAGCGCCGGGCCACCGTGTCGCGGCGGCGCGCCGCCTCGAGCACCAGCGGGAAAAGTGCCGCCACCTCCACCGCCGTGAGTTTCTTCAAGACCACTTGCGAGATATCGGCCAACTTCAGGGCACGGCAAATCCGCGCGGTGAGCTGAGTGTAGGGGCCACGGCCGTCGAAGTCCCGGAGGGCGGAAGCCATGGCCTTGCGGCCGAGGTCGTAACCCGAGCCAGCATCGTCGAGAAAGTTGCCCCATCCACCTGAGCGCAACACCCGTCCACGGTCATCGCGGCCATAGGCGATCGACCCCGTGCCGGAAATGACCACGACGCCGGGCGAGTCCGCGATGGCCGCCCGCAGAGCAATGGCAGCATCGGATGTCACAAGGTGATAACGAGCGGGGAAAACCTTGTGCAGCCAACGCAAAAGTCTTTTTTGCACCTGCGGCCGATCCGTCCCGGCGACCCCAACGCAGACGGCTTCGAGCGCGTCTCTCTCGGCGCCGGACTTCAGCCCGGCGGGGCGGCGTGCCCTGACGAGTCGGGGCGCGACGTGAGCTTGCCGCAAAACATCCCGCGTCGCGAGCAGGATTTGGCGCTGGGCGGACTTTATCCCGACCTTGAGGGGATTGGAGGGGCCGGCGACGGCACGGGCAAGGACTCTGCCCTTTTCATCCGAAAGCCAGGCGGTGGTGCTCGTCCCGCCGCCATCGATGCCAACAAAATACTTCATAGGCTCCAACCGCTACGCCGTGCGGTGTTGGACAAGCTTGCTGGTCCTTGAAGACGTGAATGGAAGGGCGTGGCCAACGCACCGAGGCGTCTCTATTCGCGCACGGACACGACCTGAAGGATTTCGTCCATGGTTGTCAGGCCCTGCTCGAGCAGCCACACGGAGTAATCCTTCAGCGTTTTCATTCCGTTTTCGACGCCGGCGGCGGTGATCGCTTCGGCGGTCGCACCCTGGGCCACGAGTTTGCGAATCTGCGAATTCATGCGCAAAATCTCGTAAACGCCGACGCGACCCTTGTAGCCGGAGAACGAACATCGGTCGCAGCCTTTCTGCTTGAAGAAAGTCCGGCTGCCCCCGCTCAAGCCCATATATTTGAGCGAAAGCTCGTCGGGCGTATAAGGCTCTTTGCAGTGAGGGCAGAGGCGGCGCGTGAGGCGCTGCGCGACGACGCCGATGGTGGAGCTCGACATCAGGAAAGGTTCGACGCCCATTTCCCCAAGGCGCGTAAAGGCCCCGGCGGCGTCGTTGGTATGGAGCGTGGTAAAGACGAGGTGGCCAGTGAGCGCGGCCTCGACGGCCGTGGCCGCCGTTTCCTTGTCTCGAGTTTCACCGACCAGGATGATATCCGGATCCTGCCGGAGGAAGGCACGAAGGATGCGGGCGAAATCGAGTCCGATTTCCTTGTGCACCTGCACCTGGTTGATGCGCGCCAGGTCGTACTCGATCGGGTCCTCAGCCGTGGAAATGTTGACGTTGGGATCGTTCAGCTCGGCGAGCGCGCTGTACAGCGTGGTGGTTTTTCCAGAACCGGTGGGGCCCGTGACATAAATGATCCCGTAGGGTTGCTCGATCATTTCGCGCGCCTGCCCGAGAACTTCCTCATGGTTGATCAGCTTGTCGAGGCCGAGCACCGTGTTTGATTTGTCAAGAATGCGCATGCAGATCTTCTCGCCCCATTTCGACGGAATGGTCGACACACGGAAGTCGATGGGGCGCTCATCCAGGCGCACGCTGATGCGGCCGTCTTGCGGGAGGCGTTTTTCGGCGATATCGAGCTTGGAAAGAATTTTGAGGCGCGAGATGAGCGCCATCTGGACTTTCTTGGCGAGAACTTCCACTTGCTGCAATTCTCCATCGATACGGAAACGGACAACCAGGTCCTGTTCCTGCGGCTCAATATGGATGTCGCTTGCTCCCTTCTTGATTGCCGCACCCAGAATCTGGTTGGCCATGCGGATGATGGGTGCATCCTCCGCAGATTTCGAGAGGTCCGTAACGCTTTCAGTCGCCTGCACGGGTGTTTCGATTTCGATAGCCTTCAGCGCTTCGCTTTGCAGGGAGTCGAGAATGCCCTCCATAGTATCAGACTGGGCCAGGAGTTTCTCCGCCTCATGAGCAGCTCTTTCTCCCCCCGCGCTCTTCATCAGAGCGATAGTCTGGTCTTTGGCTTTCTTTTTTTCCTCCTCTTCCCTTTTCAGCATTTCATTGTAAGTCGTGGTCATGAAACGTTTGAAGTCGTCTTCGGAGGTCACGACCGGCTCGATGATCACGCCTTTCAAGATGCGCCGGACGTCGTCGAGGGCAATCAGGTTATTGGGGTTCACCATGGCGAGCGTCAGTCGGTTGTTGGAATAGCCCGCGGGGATAATCTTGTGCGTCATCATCATCTGTTGGGGGAGGAGGGCAAGGACCCGCGCGTCGAACTGGATGCGGCGCAGGTTGACGTATTCGATCCCGGCTTGTTCGTTTGATTCCTCCAAGCGGTCTGCAAGAACGCGACTCAAAGCCATCGCCACCTTGGGATTCTGAAGAATCAGGTCTTCAAAATCCGCGCTTTCGAGAACCCCACAAACCGTCGGCTCCATGGCCCGGACAGTGGCGGAACGTGGCTTTCCGGTGAGGAGTGACATTTCCCCCACGCAGGCACCCGCCTTGAGTTCCGTGAGCAGAAACTCGATTCCGGTATTGGGATCCTTTTTGCGAACCTCCACCATCCCGCCGTTGATGAAGAACATCGAATCGCCCGGGCCACCCTCCTTGACGATGACCTGGTTGGGCGGGTATTCGCGGGTTTTCAGCTTCTTTTCGATGGACTCGCATTCTTCGTAGCTCAGAGCGCTGAACAGGTCAATCTTCTGGAGGTAGTGACTTTGGGCGAGAACGGCGCTGGCCTCAACTTCCGGCACCGCGACGGCGGCCGCCACGGCTGCGGGTTTTTCCTGGGGGCGCGCAGACGGGCGCAGGCTCCCGGGCACCGCAAGTGGTCGGCTGGGAGCCGCCGGGCGTGGCGGCGCTTCAATCGAGCGCGGAGGCGCGACGCGCACAGGTCCTGCTCCCGGCTTGGGTGGCTCCACCGTCAAAACACTCTGGCACTGGTGACACTTGATGCGGAAGGTGGTCGCTGGCATCTTGGCGTCGTCCACTTTCGAAACCGCGCCACATGTCTTGCATTGAATGACCATAACAAGCGCTCCTTCAGGGCCTCGCCCTGGAACCACTACCCAAACTGCGCAGAAAATCCAAGCCCCATACTGATTCTTGTAACATT
>JACQNR010000447.1 GCA_016202975.1 Acidobacteriota bacterium | reverse complement strand
CGGATCATCGAAGTTCTTCAAATAAGTTGGAAGGATGATAGCCCTTTCGTCTTCTTGGTCAGCGATATGACGGGGGGAGGGGAAATTAGACCACAGTCCCAAATGCTTCAGGAACGCATGGCTTAGCCGCAAAGGGCACTTTCCTCGGTTCTGGTCTTGATTTGCGTACCACCCAATCGATCCGTGTAATTTGAGAACTTTCACTTTGCTGTGTGACGGAAGAGCCCTGCTGTTCTGAACTATTGCCGTCGGGATTGCATAGCCATCAGCCGGTGTCCACACACCCGCTTCCATCAGTACGCGCTCTATCGTTGCGTCGTAATTTAGCGTGATGATCACGCTACGACCCCGTCGCAGCCTTCGAGCGAACTTCCTCAACACATCAAATCCATTCTTTTTGCAGTCCGACAGGTCTCGGTGATGCCTCGTGTCGAAATAGCAGGTCAGCCAAAGAACTATCGATCTCCGCATTTCTCGCAGATCCTCGGACCTTTCCTTGAGGTCTTTGTGGAGGACATTTAGTCGATCCAGCGAAGACCTTTCATCTGGGCCGGCGAGTCCCAGCGCAATCCTCCCCTCTTTCTGTATTCCGACTTCGAGAGATCTCTCGTACTGTGACACCGTAAGATCAAACAAGGTGATGAGCGTCTCCAGATCTCCTGTTGCGTAGGAATGTCGAATCTGGGGGTCCGCATGTTCTCGCAGGCGCGTCTTGAGATTCTCCCAATCACCGAACTGCACGCTGGACCGTCCATTGGATATCCTTCCGAAAGATCGATCGAGCTCGCACACCAGCTCTCGAGTCAACGGGTACCCAACTTCGCGCGAGACTCCGGCGCCCAATACGTAGACGTTCATCTTCGCACGTCACTTAGGCGATTCATTTCCCGTGTGCCGCCCTAAAGGGCGGCGCTACATCTAGTTCTTGGTGGTCTTCAGAAACTCACCCAGGTGGTCGGGGAAGCGCGAGAGCACCCACTCTTCGAGATGCCTCTGAATCTCGAGCGCGAGCGGCGTATTGGCAAACTGCGGGTCGACTTCGACCTCCATGAATTGCCGCTGTCGGCATTTCGGGCAATCAATTCCCACCTGGGCTCGTTGTTCCACGACGGCTCCTTGTAGCGCCGGGTTTCAGCCCGGCACGTCCCAGCCTAAATTCCGGCACTACGGCGCGCTGTTAGCTCTTCTTCTTGTCCTCGTCCACCACTTCGGCGTCGATGACTTCGCCGTCGGTCTTGCCTCTTCCTTGCGAGCCACCGGGGACGGACGCGCCGCCGTCCGATCCCGCAGCCGATCCTGCCGCCTGCGCGGGCTCCGCCTGTTTGTACATGGCTTCCGCGAGCTTGTGAGAAGCCTGGGTCAGACGCTCGACGGCGGGCGTGATCTTTGAGACCTCGCCTTCCTGGATGGCTTTCTTTGTTTCCTCGACCGCCGCCTCGATGTTCTTGGCATCGCCCTCGGAAATTTTGTCGCGATTCTCCTTCAACATCTTTTCCACCGAGTAGACCATGGCGTCGGCGCGATTCTTGATCTCAACTTCTTCTTTGCGGCGTTTGTCCTCTTCGGCGTGCAACTCGCCTTCTTTGGTCATCCTCTCGACCTCGTCCTTCGAGAGGCCGCTGGAAGACGTGATCGTGATCTTCTGTTCGTTATTTGTCCCCTTATCCTTGGCCGAGACGTTCAGGATGCCATTGGCGTCGATGTCGAAGGTCACTTCGATCTGCGGGACGCCGCGCGGAGCAAGCGGGATGCCCACCAGGTGGAACTTGCCCAGCGTGCGGTTGTCGCGAGCGAATTGCCGCTCGCCCTGAAGCACGTGGATTTCAACCGAATTCTGATTGTCCGCCGCGGTCGAGAACACCTCAGTCTTGCGCGTCGGAATCGTCGTGTTGCGCTGGATGAGGGCCGTCATGACTCCGCCGAGCGTCTCCACGCCCAGCGTCAGTGGCGTCACGTCGAGCAGCAGCAGATCCTTCACTTCGCCGCCCAGCACGCCCGCCTGAATCGCCGCGCCCACCGCCACCACTTCGTCAGGATTCACGCCCTTGTGAGGCTCCTTGCCATTGAACAGATCGCGGACGATTTGCTGAATGCGCGGGATGCGCGTCGAGCCGCCGACCAGCACCACTTCGTCAATCTTCTCGGGGCCGACACCTGCGTCCTTGAGCGCCTGTCGGACCGGCGCAACGGAGCGTTGGAAAATGTCCTCGCACATCTGCTCGAAGCGCCCGCGCGTCAGCTTCATGGCCAGGTGCTTGGGACCGGACGCATCCATGGTGATGAAAGAGAGATTGATGTCCGTCTCCAGCACTGTGGAGAGTTCGCACTTGGCCCGCTCGGCTGCATCCTTGAGGCGCTGGAGGGCCATGCGATCCTTGGAAAGATCGATGCCCTGGTCCTTGCGGAATTCGTCTACGATCCAATCCATTACGCGCTTGTCGATGTCGTCGCCACCCAGGTGAGTGTCGCCATTGGTGGACTTGACCTCGACCACACCTTCGCCCACCTCCAACACCGAAATGTCGAACGTGCCGCCCCCGAAATCGTACACCGCGATGGTCTCGTCCTTCTTCTTGTCGAGCCCGTAGGCGAGCGCCGCCGCCGTCGGTTCGTTGACGATGCGCAAAACCTCGAGCCCGGAGATTTTGCCTGCGTCCTTGGTCGCCTGCCGTTGGGCGTCGTTGAAATATGCGGGAACAGTGATAACGGCCTGAGTGACCTTCTCACCCAAATACTGCTCGGCGGCGTCCTTCATCTTCTGCAGAATCATCGCCGAGATCTCTGGCGGGGAATATTCCTTCCCCAGCGCGGATACGCGCGCGTCACCGTGCGACCCCGCAACGACTTTGAACGGCACGGTCTTGATTTCATTGGGGACTTCGTCCAGACGCCTGCCCATGAAACGCTTGATCGAGTAAACCGTGTTTTCGGGATTGGTGATGGCTTGGCGTTTGGCGACCTGACCCACCAGCCGCTCACCGGACTTGGTAAACGCCACCACCGACGGCGTCGTCCGGCCCCCTTCCGGGTTGGTAATGACCGCCGGCTCCCCGCCTTCCATTACGGCAACGACCGAATTTGTCGTGCCTAAGTCAATTCCTATGATCTTTCCCATTTCTCGACTCCCCCTGGTGCGCGTCAGATACGACTTGACGCTGCATATTGGATGCATGCTTTAAGCGCGACGTTATAATAAAATCTAAGCGGATCATTGTCAAGTATTTTTCTAAATTGCTGAAAACATTAGCAATAATATTGTTTGCCGTCGTTGAAACCATGTTATCATTAAGAGAAATTGTGTGAACATTGCTGTCTAGATCGATGGCGGACAGGTCTTGAAAATTGAGGCTAGGAAAGGTGGCACAGATTGCTTAAGAAGACGCACAAAAGGGAATACACCCCCGAGCATGCCCAGGGTGGCATCAGCGCAAGTTTGCCCCACCTCGAAACTTTTGACAACCAGTACCGCGGCTACGAGATAACGATCACGATTCCCGAGTACACTTCGATCTGTCCACGCACCGGGCTTCCTGATTTCGGCACGATTACGATTCACTATCTCCCCGAGAAGTTGTGCATCGAACTCAAGTCATTGAAGTACTACATCCTTGGTTACCGTAACCTGGGGATATTTTACGAGAACGCGGTGAATCGCATCCTCGACGACGCGGCGGGCGCCTGCCGCCCCAAATGGATGACGGTGCGCGGCGAGTTCCGCACGCGGGGCGGGATGCACACCGCCGTCGAGGCTCGCTTCCCCCGGAAGAAGTAGCGGCTTTTGCCGGGTGTAACGCGTGTCGACACCCAAGGAGGGCCAAGGTCAATCAGAGCTAGCGTCAAGTTCTTACGAAAGTTGCATTTTTCGAGCTGGAAGACTGGGAGCGAGAAGCGCTCAGCCAGCGGCCATTCAACGGCCACGAGCTGCACCTATCTCCAAAGGCATTGAACGATCGCCTCAGCAACGGCGACAACATCCGCCTCTTCAAGCGCGGCGCGCTCCTCATCAACACGGCGTGGAGCGGACTGATCGATTCGGCTGCCCTCACCTAGGCGCTCGACGAAGAAATCCTGGCGGGCGCGGAGCTCGACGTGCTCGAAAGCGAAGCGCTTTTGAAAGACGAGGCCAAATCCTGGTTCGGTCCCTCGCGCAGGATGAACTCCGCACGCTGCTTCTCAACGATTCCCCGCTCAATCACACAATGTCGCCATCACTCCGCACATTACGTCCAGCGCATTCTCGATACCCACTCGAGAATCTGCGCGCTTTCCTCGCCCGACAGCCACAGAACTTGGTAACCCCTCGCTGATTCAATCTATAGCCCGAACCCTTTTGCAATCGCCCACTTTCGGTTACGTGTTCTTCGTAGGAAAGGCATGGTCGGATTCATTGCAGGGCAGGCCTAGCCCACTCCCAGTTGTATATTTCGTTGCAACAGACACGAAAGAATTAGTCGAACGGATGCCCCGAAACGAAACGTTTGGCAGCTTGGTTGCGGAGAAGCATCTGGATAGGAGCATTTCTGCGCGAGTGCACACACCTATGAATCTCTATCAAGCTCGAAGCCTCTCCCTTCTAAGAATCTCTTTAATTTCAGGTGGTTGGGGCGTCCGTCGCAATCTAAACCAACTGGGACTGCATGTCGGTGACGAGATCTCTGTGGTTCGCAAGGCGCCATTCGGTGGCCCGCTCGTGGTCGATACACGGGGTCATCGAGTTGCAATAGGGAGGCGACTAGCTGAGAAAATAGGAGTCGAAGTCCTGCCATGAAGATTGCACTGATTGGCCAGCCCAATTCCGGCAAAAGTACGCTCTTCAATGCAGTAGCCGGATACCGTTCGCTGACCTCAAACTTTGCCGGGACGACGGTTGAATTCTCACGCGGCCGCGCGCACGTCGCGGGCGAAGTAGTCGACCTGTTTGACCTCCCCGGCCTCTACTCTCTCAATCCGGCCAGCCCCGCCGAAATCTGCAGCCGCGAATTCCTTCTTGCAGGGGACTGGGACGTCCTCGTCAATGTCGTCGACGCTTCCCAGTTAGCGCGCAGCTCGGAACTGACGATCGAGCTCCGAGAGTTCGAAGTGCCAATGGTTATTTGCCTCAACATGATGGATGAGGCGGCGAGGAAAGGAATCTGGATCGACGTCAAAGCGCTCTCGAAGGAACTCGGTGTTCCAGTCGTAGAGACGATCGCCGCGCGTGGTCAAGGGATTGTCGAAACCTTCCGCGCGGCGGCAGCCGTCGGCCGTGAGCTTACCGCCACTCCGACCCCAATCCGGTACCCGCCCGAGGTCGAATTTGTCATCGACCGGCTGGCGGAGAGTCTTGCTTCCCAGCAATCTGCCGGTACTCCACCGTCGGGTGGCAATTTACGCATGATCGGGCGAAATGGCGCATCGAGTCCTCAGCTCACCTGCGCCGTGGCGGCCCCGGTTGAGACAGCGGCACCGGACAAGTCGGCGGTTCACCCACGTGTCGCGGCCCTCCAACTCCTGCAGTCCGACCCGCAGCTTGTCGAGTCATTGGGCGAAGGCACCGCGGCGGCGGTGCGCGAAGCGTCTGAAGACCTGTGGCATCGGACCGGCCAGCACGCAGACGTGGCCATTTCCTCGGCCCGCCATGCGGCTTGCCTTGACCTCTTCGAGCGTGTCACGCAGGTAAGCAAGCCTCGCCCTGACTGGCGCGAACACGCCGACCGCTTGTTGATGCATCCTTTCTGGGGCTACTTTTTCTTAGCTGCGATTTTCCTCGGCTTTTTTCGAGTGGTCTTCGACCTCGGCCAGACTGGGGAGACGCACATCCTGGCCGGGTTCGATAGCCTCATTGCTTACCTGGGACAGGTTTTGACTCCGAGCGGACTGCCATTCGCCCTCGTCCAGGGGGCGTTGCTCGGGACGGCGGGCGCCTTCGCCGTCGTCTTGCCCTACCTGGTGCCCTTTTTGATTGGCCTCTCAATTCTTGAAGACGTCGGCTACCTCGCCCGGGTCGGTTACTTGACGGACGCCGGGATGCACCGGCTGGGCCTGCACGGAACGGCTACGATTCCGGTGCTCCTGGGCTACGGCTGCAGCGTTCCGGCGGTGATGGCAACGCGAATCCTCCGCTCGCCACGCGACCGTTTCGTGGCCGGTTTCCTTGCTGTACTCGTTCCTTGTTCGGCCCGCATGACGGTAATCATGGCGCTGGTCGGCTTCTACTTGGGGGCCCTGTGGGCGCTGGTGATCTATGTGGTGAATCTGGTAGTCGTGATCCTGGCCGGAAATATTCTGGCCCGGTTGTGGCCCGAGGTCTCTCCCGGGATGCTGATGGAAGTTCCGCCCTACCGCTGCCCGTCGGCACGCGTGGTGCTGCTCAAGACGTGGTGGCGGCTGCGAGAGTTTGTGGCGGTGGCGTTGCCTTTGCTGATTGTGGGCAGCGCGGTGCTCGGGTTGATCGAATTCTTCGGCTGGCAAACGTTGCTGAACAGGGCGCTTTCGCCATTGACTGGTCTGCTGGGCTTGCCCGCCGCGGTCGGGCTGACGCTGATCTTCGGCGTGCTGCGGAAGGAGCTTTCGCTCCTCATGCTCATGCAGGCGCTGGGAACTACCGATGTCGCTTCAGTAATGAGCCCTGCACAGATTCTAACCTTCGCACTCTTCGTGACTTTCTACCTTCCCTGCCTCGCGACGCTCGCCTCCATGGAGCGCGAACTGGGGCGAGAGCTGACAGCCGCAGCTGCCGGTGCCCTGCTCGTGCTGGCGGTGGCCATCTGTGTGCTCGCCCGCGTGGGCTTCCACTTCCTGTCGTAACAATTCCAAGCAAAGTTTCCGCTCCGGCTTTACGCCTTCTGGCTCTTCAGCCAGGCGCAGCCGGCGGTGGCAATCGAGATCAGCAAGAACAGCAGTCCGCCTTTGTAAAAGGTCATATACTTGAAGCCCCCCAAACCTTCCGAAGCGATGTGGAGCGCTTCCAGCCCTTTCCATACCAGCGCTACAAGCGATGAAACGAGACCCAGCCAGTAGCTCACTTGAACGATGTGCTTTTCCATTGGAATTCTCCTCTCGAGGGAAAGATCCCAGTAGCGAGACGATACGCGTTGCCACGAACAATAGGCCTTCGCCCGGCCCATGTCAAATCGCAAATAGCCCCTCTCGCGGGTGACGCATTCCTGCTGTGGTGTGGCATGGGTACGTCCTATTCCGGAGGGCCAAGCCCTTCCCTACGAGGCAAGAACCACGGCACGAATCTTGTGCCCCCCTGTGCTCTCGGCCAGACGCGGCGTGGCACATTGGGGTGCTATAATCAGATTTTGGCCGACATCGCAGGGGCGGCGCTTTAAGCCACGACGTCGCCGGTCACAGACCGGCGGGACGTTAAGCCTTGCGAAGAAGATATCGCCGCTAAAGCTGACGGAATTCAGCATGAAATCTCTCGCGGAATATCTCGACCTCGCGGCGGAGAGTCACGGGCACATGTGTCCGGGGCAGGTGCTGGGCGTGCGCATGGCGATGCGGGGCCTGGCCGAACTCGGCTTCGACGACCCGGTAAGATTCCGCAAGCGCCTCATGACTTTCGTCGAAATCGACCGATGTGCGACCGACGCCGTGAGTCTGGTGACGGGCTGCCGCCTGGGGAAACGGTCGCTCAAATTCGTCGACTACGGTAAAGTCGCGGCCACCTTTGTCGACTTGGAAACTCGGCGCGCGGTGCGCGTCCTCGCCCGCGACGATTCGCGCGCCAAAGCCAAGAGCATGTTTCCGGAAATCGCCGTAGAGTCTAAGCGCCAGCTCGAAGCCTACAAGGTGATGGACGAAGCGGAGTTGTTCGTGGTCGAGAATGTCACGGTGAACCTTGCTCCCGAGGACCTGCCGGGCCGCCCGCGCTCGCGCGTGGCGTGCGAAGGGTGTGGCGAGGGAATCAACGACGGCCGCGAGCTCCGCGTGAACGGCCGAGTGCTCTGTCGCAGCTGCGCTGGCGAAAACTACTACAGGAAGTGACGAGTAACGAAATTTAGCGATTTGGTGATTGAGTGATTCAGCGATTGAAAGCACCGCCAGATTAAGCCGTTCATTCGATCACTCAATCACAATATTGCTCAATCGCTAAATTCTGGCCGCTGGCCACTGGTCAGTGCCTGACAAATGTCCGAACCTCCGGTTGTCATCTCGACTCCCCCCCTGCCACCGCCCCCCGTCCGCCATAGATGGCCTCCCGTCGCGACGCTGGTGATCCTCGCCGTGAACGTTTTGCTCTACATGATGATGGAATGGGCAGGCGGGTCAAAGGACGTGAACGTGCTGCTCGATTTCGGCGCGTCCTACGGGCCGTTCATCCGGCGCGGCGAGTACTGGCGGCTGATCATGCCGATGTTCCTGCACATCGGTATGATCCATCTCCTCATGAATTCACTGGCGCTGTTTCTCCTCGGCCGCATTCTGGAGAGCGTTTATGGCTACGGCCGCTTTGCCGTGCTCTACGTGGTGAGCGGCATGGGCAGTTCTTTTCTCAGCATGACAATCTCCCAGGGTCCAGCCGCGGGCGCCTCGGGCTCAATCATGGGGACCGCCGGCGCGATGCTGGCCATCGGGTTTCTCCACCGTGGAGCCGTTCCGTGGCGTTTGCGTCGCGCCTTCGGCGTTGGAATCCTACCGCTGATTCTGATCAACCTTGCCCTCGGCTACTCGATTCCGGGAATCGATAACTGGGGGCACATCGGCGGTTTGTTTATGGGCATGCTGGTAAGCGGGCTGATGGCGCCGCCCGGGCTGGACTGGTCCGATGCTTCCCCCTTGGTCCAGACCAAACCTTCGCAGATGATGGTCTTCATCCCTGTGGTCGTCGTGGCTTTGTCGATGGGATGGGCACTCGAGAGCCATCGTCTATCGCAGAACACGCTTCGCCTTATTGCGGAAAGTGAGAAGCTGCGCGCGGCGGGTCAATTTGACCAGGCGATCGAGCGCGCCAGGGAGGCGGCTAGGCTTGCGCCCAAGGACGAGCGGCCGCGCGAGGCCATCGCCTTGCTCCTGCTCCACCAGGGGCGCGTCGATGAGGCGATCGCCGCCTACGAGGAGGCACGCCGCCTGAACCCGTTGTCGGCGGAAGCGCGGCGCGGGCTCGCTGGCGCTTACGTGCGCAAGGGCGATATCGAGAGCGCCAAGCTGGTTCTGGAGGAAATGCTGGGCAAGGATGCCCCGAGCGCCGAAGGCCAGCGGATCCTGGGCGACCTCTGCCAGCAGGATGGGCTCGACCGCCTAGCGATCCGCTACTATGAACGCTCGCTCGAACTCAACCCGGACCAGGCTGCGACCCACAACAATCTCGGGTGGTTGCTCGCCACGACCACGATCGCGGAACTGCGCGACCCGGCGCGCTCCCTCGCCCACGCCCAGAAGGCCGTGGCGCTCGACGGCTGGAAGGAGGCGACGTTTATCGATACGCTCGCCGAAGCCCTCTACGTGAACGGCCGCTACTCCGAAGCTGTCACCACCCAGACGCGCGCGCTCCAGCTCGACCCGCAGAACAAGGAATATAGGGATCACATGGCGCGCTACCTCAAAGCGGCCAAAGACCGCACGGGATAAATCCCCCGAGATGTTGCAGCGGCATTAGGCCGCCATCTGGCGAGATAATCTGAAGCTGCTTCACTGAGATCTTGCGCCAGCGTTTCTTCTTCGAACTGTCCCGTGGTTCCTGCTTTTATTCGAAATTTGTTTTGATTTCGATGGCGGGCTCGGGCGCAGCCGCCACCGCGGGCAACTCACCTGCCGCGCGCTCTTTGCCCTCGGCCTTCACTGTTTCGCGCCGACGCGTCATGCCCATCAACGCGGGCATCGCCGCGAAGGGCTTGGAGTAGTCGTTGTTGGCATTCCAGAAGAGATAACCCAGGCCGCCTTTCTGATTCGAAATGCTCACCTGCGTCACGACGTAGTCCGGCGAGTAGGAAGGCGTGCGCCAGGCAAAGGCCTGCAGCCACGGTCGAATGATGACGCCGCTTCCTGCCGTAATCTCGCGGAAGCGCGTCATGGACTCGCCGATGAAATGTTCCGGCGCGTCGCCGGGCCGCGCGTAGCCGTCCATGCCGAAGAAGTGCGAGGGATAGATCATGGGCGAGAGCACGTCGCAGTACCGCGCCATCTCGTCGATTCTCTGGCCTGTATGCGCAAGGTCGACCGGACGCTCCCAAGCCATCACGCCGAAGACGTCAAGCGAGAGCATGGCGCCTGTTGCACGGATTTCCGCATGGGCGCGCTTCAGGAATTCCGTGATGACGCGGGAACGCGTCCAGCGCGGCGGAGTCGATGCGGGCGCGGGCGTCGCGGAGTCTGCGGCGGGTGGAGCTTCAACTGGCTCCGACTCGAATTGAAATGTCGCGTCCTCTTGGTCGCCTTCGGCCGGGAAGCGCACGTAATCAAACTGAATCTCATCCGCGCCCGCTGCCGCCGCACGCCGCGCCAGCGCGATGTTGTAATCCTGGACTTCGCGCCGCGAAGGGTCGGTCCAGACCTGCTTGCCGTTTTCGCGCCACGGGCCGCCGCTGCGCCGCGACTGCACGGCCAGCTCGGGATGATTTTTCGCGATGTTCTCATCGCGGAAAAGCGCGATGCGTGCAATGACGTGCAAGTCCAGTTGGTGCATGAAGCGGATGAATTTGGAAAGGTTGCGAATCAGCGGCGCGCGTCGCGGAGCGAGCGGGTGGTCGAACGACACGGTGACCTGGCCGTCAAAATCCTTGATGTCAAAACAGATGGCGTTGCCGCCCGCCGCCTTCCAGCGGCGGATGAGGCTGAGGCCCCGCGCACTGCCTGCCGTCCAGCCGGTGAGGTAGATGGCGCGCACTTCGGCTTCCTTAGCATCAGGCCGGGGATGCTCGACGATGGGGCCGGATTCAATTCCGGGAATGAGGACCTGCTGGCCCGGGTGGAGGTGTGCGCCGGAGAGCGCGGGATTCGCCTGCCGAATGGCGTCCTCGAGTTCGCCCGTAGTCATGAACACGGTTCGCGGCAGGTAACGGAAACTGATCGACTCCAAACTCTCACCGGGCTTCACAGTGTACAAGTCGGTCGTCGTGCCCGGCATCACTGGAGCAGCGGCGACAAGAGGCAATGCGCTCGGCTGCGGCGTGGCGCTTTGATGCAAAACCGGCGGAGCGGCCTTCGCCCGCAGGGTAGGGCGAGCTAAAGGGGCGGGTGCAGAGACGGCGGCGGAAGTGGGACCCGGTCTGGCTGGCGCGTGCGCCGCGGCCTGAGTGCTGCGGGGCACAACTGAATTCGACGTTTGGGGAAGATAGGTGAGTAGGGTACCGCTGATCGCGACAAGAGCGTAAAGCGCCACAAAGAAGCGCGTCCGAGGGCTTCCTAACATTTCGGGTTTCCTTCAGCTATCCCCGCGCAAGATATTAGCACGATTTTGTGCGCGTGCAACGATGGTTGCGGTCGCGACCGCCACACAGCCTGAGATTCGGACCAACCCTCGGTTATTGGCCGCATAAGTAGGAAGTTCATGCATGGTGGGGAAGGATTGACTCGGCTGAATTCCCAAGGGCACCGATCAGCCCAACATCTCGCGCACTTTTTGCGCCAGGGTATCCGGAGTAAAGGGTTTCTGCACGAAGGCGATTCCGCTTTCCAGCACCCCATGGTGGAGGACGGATTCATCGGTGTAGCCCGACATAAACAGGAGCTTCGTTTCCGGGCGCTTCGGACCCAGGCGGTCGGCGAGTTCACGCCCGCTCATCCCGGGCATAATGACATCGGTGAGCAAGAGGTGAATGGCCCCTTCGTGCCGCTCAGAAACCTGCAACGCCTCATCGCCGCGTCCCGCTTCCAGCACGGTGTATCCACGGGACTCCAGGACCCTTCGCGCCAGCCTCCGGACTCCCGGTTCGTCCTCGACGAGCAGAATGGTTCCAGATACGGCAGGCAGGGAATCAAGTGTTTCCCTCGGCGCCCGCGGGTCCGCCGCTTCCTCGACGCGGGGAAGGTAGATTTTGAACGTCGCTCCGCGCCCGAGTTCGCTGTAAATCCATATAGACCCTTCGCTTTGTTTCACAATCCCATACACCGTGGCCAGACCCAGCCCCGTCCCTTTCCCCTTCTCCTTGGTGGTAAAGAAAGGCTCGAAGATATGGGACTTGATTTCGTCGGTCATGCCGATGCCGGTATCGCTCACCGCGAGCATGACGTAAGGCCCCGGTTTGACCTCTGCGTGTCTGCGGGCATAGGCGTTATCCAACTCGACGTTGGCCGTTTCGATGATCAGTTTGCCACCTCGAGGCATGGCATCGCGCGCGTTGACGGCCAGGTTCATCAGGATCTGGTGAACCTGCCCCGGGTCAACTCTGACGCGGCCGAGGCCGGGGCTGAGGATGGTTTTCAGCTCGATGTCCTCTCGGATCAGGCGGCGCAGCATCGTATCCACTTCGATGACGACGGTGTTCAGGTCCAGGACTTCGGGCAGAAGAATCTGCCTGCGACTGAAAGCCAAGAGTTGCCGGGTGAGCAGGGCGGCCCGCTCGCCCGCCTTTTGAATCTCTGCAGCATACCCCCGCATTGTGGTGTCGCCGTCCGGCATCTCGAGCAGCAAATCGCTGAAGCCGGTAATCACGGTGAGCAGGTTGTTGAAGTCGTGGGCGATCCCGCCGGCCAGACGTCCGATGGCTTCCATCTTCTGCGATTGCAGAAGCTGCGCCTCGACGCTTTTGCGTTCCGTGATTTCTATTTGCAGTTCCTTCTTGGTGTCTTCAAGCTGTCCCTCGCGTTCGACAACGCGGCGTCCCAGTGCGGCATTCAGTTCCCGGATTTCCTCTTCCGCCTGCTTACGGTGAGTGATGTCGTGAGCGACGGCGTAGATCAGCCCTTCCTCCAAGGATGGACTTGAGCTCCATAAGAACACCCGATAAGACCCATCTCTACAAAGGTAACGGTTTTCGAAGGTGGAAACGACGTCCCCGCCTCTCAAGTTTCCCGCTATATCGATCGTCGCCTGGCGGTCCTCAGGGTGAACAAAGTCCAGCCAGGGTCTTGAAAGGATTTCCTGTTCTGTGTAACCCAGGACTTTCTCCCATGCGCGATTCAATCGCTTGAAATAACCGTCGAAACCGGCTATGCAAAGCAGGTCTGGGGACAATGAAAAGAACCGGTCCAGCGTGTCCTGAGCCCTTTTGCGGTCGGCGACGTCACGCCGGATCAAGTAGAAGCTCGTGGCAAGGACGGCCACCGCCAACAGGACAAACACCGCGTTGATCAGAATCGTGGCTCGGGTGCGATCTTCCTTCTCCCGGATCCGTCGAGTCAACAATTGGAGCTCATTGTTTTCCATTTCGGCTGTGATCTTACGAATCTCCTCCATCTGCTCGTTCCCGTGGCCCGCCTGGACAATTGCCTGTGCCGCCTCAAAGCCCTTCGCTTTCCTCAACTCAAGGGTGCCCTTGAGTTGGGCTAATCTGCGATCTACAGCGGTCCTGAGAGATGCCATTCTTCGCTGCTGGACGGGATCATCCTTGGTCAGGTCCGTCAAACGACGGAAGTCCTCGTGCAAATTTGCGACGCCGACGGAATAGGAGTTCAGGAAACGCTCATTTCCGGTAATGATATAGCCACGCTGTCCGGCCTCGGCCTCCACCAGGCCTACCAGCATCTTATGGAGTTTTCCCACCACCTCTTGGGTATGCGCCCCTGATCCGCGCTTCTGACCTGCCTCAGGAAGTTGCGGAAGATCAACGCAGCCACGATGGCCAGAATGGCCAGCGAAATGGCAAACCCTAAATGAAGATTTTTCTCCAAGGACCGATTCAACATGTCCAGGACCCTCGTCGGTGACTGGGCCCGCCGTAGTGCGGCCAGGTCTTGACGGGCGGCACAGAAATTCCGATTGGTTCGGGCCGCGCGCTTGCAGTCACTATGCGGCGCTACCTTTCATGCCTAGGCCGCCGGGTGCGCCGGACCTGACGCCGTCAGATGACGGCGGTACCGGTCGCCTTCCCGGCGGACCTTTTCCCACAAATCCCCCTCCAAGCTGAGGAAAACCTCTACGATCTCCGGGTCAAATTGCTGGCCCGATTCACGGTGAATTTCCTCCTCGGCCGCCGGAAAAGAGAGAGCCTTGCGGTAGGGCCGGTCCGAGGTCATGGCGTCCAACGTGTCCGCCACCGCAAAGATCCGCGACCCCAGAGGAATTTCGTTGCCGATAAGTCCCTGCGGATATCCGGTGCCGTCGTAGCGCTCCTGATGAGTCAGGACAATGTCCGCGGCGGGCGCCAGGAAGAGAATCCGTTTCACCAGGTCATACCCGACGCGGACGTGGCTCCGCATAATTGCGGTCTCCTTCGTATCCAGCTTTCCCGGCTTGAGTAGAATCGCGTCGGGGATGGCGATCTTTCCGATATCGTGGAGGTAGGCCCCTCGGACGATGTGCTTGAGCGGTTCGCCCGCAACGCCCATCTTCGCAGCCATGACTTCGCAATAACGCGTGACCCGGTGGGAGTGCCCCGCCGTTTCATTATCCCGTAGGTCAAGCGCTGCTCCCAATGCCTCGATCGTATCGTCGTAGGTCAACTCGATCCTCTTCAGCGCCGCGCTGAGCTGGATCGTCCGCTGGTCCACCATCTGCTCAAGGTAAAGCCGGTAATTCTCAACCTCTATTTCCAGGCGGCGCTTTTCGAGGGCCCGGTTCAGGCTGGCCACGACCGCGTCTAGCTGAAATGGCTTGAGCAGGTAGTCGTCCGCGCCCTGCTGCATGGCCTGGATGCCGATGCGAATGTCTGACACCCCGGTAGCCATCAAGAAAGCGACATGCCGGTGGGCCCTCTTGACTTCTGCCAAAAGTTCAAGGCCGGAGAGTTCAGGCATGTTGAGATCGGAAATGACCGCGTCGAAGGTATTCTGCCCGAGCAATTCGAGGGCGGCTTTCCCGCCAGAACAACACTCCGCCTCAAAACCGCTCTGATGGAGTTTTCCTGTGAGCAATTTGCAGATTGCAGCCTCGTCGTCGACGACCAGAATTTTGCCCGGTTTCCGGTCCGTCTCCGCCGACACTTCCACCTGGCTTTGGCCGGGTCTCATCCCTGTGTATATCGGACGTTTGGGGCGTTTTCGTGATACCCAACGCGCTCCCCGCCCGAGTTTTTTCATGGAATCGACCACAGACCGAGACACCGATCCAGAGCCTAAACAAGGCTGAAAGGTGGCTCGATATAGACACCGATAACCTCAGTTAGCCTCCTCCGATTTGTTAGACTGTCTTTCTGCTAATTCGGTTAGGAGATCCCCCGGCTCTGCCGGGGTGGCAGAAGAAGTTTGACATTTTCGGGAGTGCGCTTTATCCGAGGCGTCGGGGGCGCGACCGACCAATCCGTACCTCACAAAGTG
>JACQNR010000457.1 GCA_016202975.1 Acidobacteriota bacterium | reverse complement strand
TTCGGCATAGATCGTGTCAAAGGCAAGGCTGGATTTGCCCGAGCCGGAAACGCCGGTCACGACCGTAAGCTGATTGTGGGGAATCTCGCAATCGATGTTCTTCAGGTTGTGAACGCGTGCGCCACGAACGACGATCGCATCAACCAACGCGGTTAAAGGGGCGCGGAGACCTTCGGTGGGTGGGCTCGCAACCGAACCATTCAGGCCCGCGATGGTAGTGGGGTTATTGCCGGTTGTCGCCAAAATGCCTCGCGCCCCTTGACGGTGAACCTCAAGCGGGATAGCCAAACCTTCTATTATAGATGCGCGCAGGTCGCATTTCAAAGAGGCGGGAGCACAAACAAAAACCCTGCCCGGCGATTTGGGAGGGGCCGGGCAGGGGGAGCCAACGTGCGTGAGCACGCAGCTTTTCAAGTCAGTATTCGTCTGACTCGGGGAGAAAATCCCTGGGCGGGCCGTCGAGGCGGCCATATCCACCCTGACCTCCTCCGGGGCCACCGGGCCCACCACGGAATTCGCGGCGTGCGCGGAATCCCTCGCCACGCCGCGACATTCGCTCAGCCATCATGGCGTGAATTTTCTTTTGTTGTTCGGGCGTCAGAACACTTTTGGCCGCGAGCATCGACTCCACGTGCTGGCGCATCATCTGCCCGCGCAGGTCGGAAATCTCTTGCACCTTTTTCATGGCCGCTTCCCGATCCGTCTTGTCGGCGCCAAGAATTTCGTGCAGCTCCATCCGCCGGATTTGCAGGTCGGCGCGCGTCTTGATGCTGGCCTTTCGCGAATCCAAAAAGATCTGGTGGAGCTTGTCCGACTGTTCGTCGGTCAATCCCAGCTCGGCCTTCGTCCGTTCGTTGTGCAGGAAACCGGCCATGGGGCCGCCGAATCCCGGGCCCTGCCCGCCTCCGCGAGGTCCCCATCCTCCCGGCCCCTGGGCCGCGGCCCAGACCGGCAATACGAGCAATCCACCCAGGATCAAAGCACAAGTTCTTACATTTCTTTTCATGCCAACCTCCCGCCAAAATTCCTCATCGTGTTTGGTTCGACGATGAAGCGGACGGAAAGGTTACAGGCGAGGATTCAGAAGTCGGGATTTAGGATTTGGCCGTGGGGGCACGGCGCGCCGTGCCGCTACAACTGGTGGTCGCGCTTGTCTGCTTGTCGCGGCGAATGCAACGTGGAAGCAATCGGCAATAATTTGGGGCCAGTCCCGGCCCCCGAGTCATAAGGCCCTGACTATCTCCGAGCTCTCAAGGCATCATCGATGTCTTTGTGAAACTCATCGATGTTGGGAACTCCGATGACCATTTTCCCATTGATGAAAGTGGTCGGTGTGCTCTGGACGCCGATATTCTTTCCCTCGATGAAATTGGCCTCAACGCGGGGGAGCGAAGCCTTGGAATCGACGCATCCGGCAAGCCGCAGGCGGTCGATGCCCAGTTGCTCGCCGTAGGTGAACATCAGCTCGCGGACGTTCCCGGCGGTGGTGCCCACCTGGTTTTTGTAGATCAGGCTGCGGAACGGCACGTAGGCGCTGGGATTGATTTGATAGACGCACTGGTTGGCGATCGAAGCCGTCAAGGTCCAATCGTGAATGTTGGCAAGGGGAAACTCCTTGAAGATCACCTGAACCTTGCCGGGGTATTTCTTCATGACGTTGTTCTCGATAAAGTCGTGCATGCGCGCGCACGTGGGGCACTGCAGGTCGGAAAACTCTACGATGGTAACCGGTGCGGTCGCCGGGCCCAGGCGAGGCTGATTGACCGTACTGATGCTTCGTAGTGCGGTCTTCCGGCGGTCCTCGGACAGACTGAAGATTCCGCCCACCACCAAGACTCGACGGTCACTGGTCAAAAAGAGTTCCTGCGTTTCAGGCGGCTTATTCCCATCCGTCACCGAGACTGTGGTCGCAAGGAGGTTCGGGTAGGGGGAGGGACGGAAATCCGTTGCGGTCACGCTCGTGGTAGCAGGAAGCTTGAATTGCTGGCGCAGGCTCGCAATCAGTTCGGCCTTGGGATCAGATTGGACGGGGACGAGCTTCCCGAGCACGAGCCACTTTTGATCCTTCGTCACAAACGCACTGTTGGAAGATTTGTTCGTGCCATTTTCGGTGTAGATCGTGGTTTCATCAAAGCCGGGATGGATAGAGGGCTTGAAAGGGTCGGCCGTAATCGTGACGCTAGGAGGCATTCCGAAGCGCTCTCGGACGTACTTGACCACTCTCTGGCGAAGGGCCTCGTCACTGGGACCGGAGCTGGCGGGAACATGTGATTCCGATGCCGGCCGAGTCGAGGTTTTCGCGGGGGTGGCCGCTGCGCCCGCGCTCTTCTTAACCGCGCCCTGGGTACTCCCCAGCTTTTGGACCTGGGCGGCAAAAATCGCCCCTCCCAGCACCGCCAAGCCAGCAGCGATGAGAAGATACTTCTTGCGTTCTTTCGTCATATTACTTCCCCACTCCTTGTGATTGCAGCCCAAACCGACCAGCAAAGGCCCCCAATGAAAATTCTATCTGACACCCATAGAAAATGGGGTCTTTTTTTAAGCCAGAGTTCGATGGAGGGCCATCCTTGCCCCAGGTAGACTATAGAAAAAAGCCCTGCAAACACTAAGACCAAACGGACTTCACTCCTTCTTGCTCCCCATTTGCTGCATCAGCTCTTTCACTTTGCGCGCCAAATCAGGAAGATTAGAGAGGTGGGCATACATGCGTTTGAATTCATCAAGCGGCCGGGCGGGGGTCCCCCACACGGTCACGCCCTTGCGAATGATCTTCCCGGTAGGAATCCCCGCCTGTGCTCCCAAAACGGCCTGGTCTTCAACCCGCACATGGTCGGCGATGCCGACCTGGCCCGCAATGATCACATAATTTCCAATCTGGACGCTTCCTGAAATCCCCGTCTGCGCTGCGATCACGCAGTGGCTCCCGATGGTCACGTTGTGGGCCACCTGAACCAGGTTGTCAATCTTCGTGCCGCGGCCGATCACGGTCGCCCCGAGCGCCCCTCGATCTACCGTCGAGTTGCTGCCGATTTCGACGTCGTCTTCGATGATTACCTGACCGATCTGGGGGAATTTTTCGTATTGGCCATCTCCCATCACGTAGCCAAACCCGTCTGAGCCGATCACCACGCCCGCGTGCAGGATGACGCGATTCCCGATCCTCGCTCCCGGATAGATGGTCACGCGCGGGTAAAGCACGCACCGCTCGCCGAGGCTGGCGTTCTCACCGACGAAGCTTCCCGCACCCACACGCGTACCCGCGCCGACCCGCGCCCCCCGCCCGATGACCACGTGGGGACCGACAGAGGCATCAGGGGCAACGCTTGCTTCTGGGTGGACGATGGCGGTGGCGTGAATCCCTGCGGGAGCTGCGGGCAGGGGCAGGAGCGCGTCCGCTGCGCGGACGAATGCCAGCTTGGGTCGAGCCACGGCGACGGTGGTCTTGCCCGCAAGTTCCACTCCCTCCGGAACAACGATGCACCCGGCGTGCGACTCCGCTGCCGACGCGATGGAGCGGTCACCCTCGGCAAAAGCGAGGTCATCGGGGCCAGCAGTTTCGAGGCCCGCTATGCCATGAATCTCTGCCTTGTCCTCGCCCTGCACGTTCCCGCCGACAAGGCGGGCAATCTCAGCAACCGTCATTGTCATTCCTAAATGCCGGGACTCGGGGATTGTGGATTTTCGATTTTGGATTTTGGATCTCGGGTTCACCAGGGTATTTCGTTTTTCGATTTTCCAGTTTCCAGTTTCCAATTTCTAATTTCCAGTCTCCAACCCAGAGTCACTTCGGATAAAGCGGGGGTTCGCCCGGTGGCCGGGTCTTCCAGCGACGGTGCACCCACAGCCACTGTTCGGGGTATCGCCGAATTTGTTCTTCGAGCAGGCGCGCAAAGTTCTGCGTATTGACGAGGATTTCTTCCTCGGGATCCTCGCGGCGAATCCATGGCACTCGCTCAAAGCGTAACCGGTATTTCTTGAGTTTCTCATCCCAGACAGTGAGCCCTAACACAATGGCCGCGCCCGTCTTGCGGGCAAAACGCGCGGGAGCCGTCGTGGTGCACGCGGGAACGCCGAAGAAATTGACAAAGAGGCCGTCGCCCAGAAGCATATTCTGGTCGGAAAGTATTCCCACAGCCTCCCCACGACGGAGAGCCTTCAAGACTTCGCGCGCGGCATCGCGCTTGTCGATAGCGCGCCCTCCGCTCATGCACCTATAACGGTTGATGAGCTGGTCCACAAGGGGGTTGTCCAATTCGCGAACGATGAAACTGAGGGGATGTCCATACACGCCGTGCGCAAAGGAACTGAGCTCCCAGTTTCCGAAGTGGGCGGTGAGAAAGATCACGCCTTTGCCCTCGCTGTGCGCCTGCGCGTACGCTTCAAACCCGTCGTAAATAATCAGGCGCTCAATATTGTCGCGACGGACGCGCGGGTAATGAGCGAAATCGGCGAGCATCCGGCCAAATCCCAAGAAAAGTCCTCGCAGCACTTTACGCTGCTGATTTTCGGTCCAGTCCGGAAAGGCCAGCCGCAAATTGAACATTCCCACACGGCGCAGCCGTATCCAGAACAGATAGGCGAGCGTGGCAAGGACACGGCCAATGCCCCTGGCCGCCGCGTGGGGAAGGGACCCCAAGCCGCTCAGCACGGTTTTCGCAAGCCAATACTCGACTCGGTGGCGGAACACCGCAGGCGCCGGAGGAGGCGGCGTCTCGGGTGCGGCCGTTTGAGGCTCTGGTGCATTCACGAGTGAGGAGGACATGCACTTTCCGTGACTGAAAACTCTAAATCGGACGTAAAGCACCCGGCACAACGTAGCCAGGCGTCACATGAATTACTTAGTCGGCCCGGAGCGGCAAATTCTGCAGGAAGAAATTGAGGACTTGGTCTTCGTATTCTTTCTTCACCGTACCTGAGGCCAGTGTCGGGTACGATTGATCCAGCACGAGCAATCGTTTAGGCTCTGGCGCTGCATTGTATAGCGCTTCCGTTTGATGGGCCAGCAACCCGGAGTCGCGTCCCTGAATATAAAGCGTGGGTTTCCCAGTTAATTCCTTCAGGGACTGGCGCACGGGAGGTTTGGTCTTACTGTAATTGAGCAGTTTGAAAATCGTATACGGAAAGAACTGAAAGGACTTGGCGGTGCCGCCGCCAAGGAACTGCTCCACTTGTGCGTTGAACATCTCGCGCGGGTCGTCATAAATCGTATCCACCACCAGAGCTTTCACCAGCGGATTCTCCTCCGCCACGGCCAACGCCGCAAATCCGCCGGAGTCGACTCCGAAGAGGCCAACTCGATTGGGATTGACCCCCGTTTGTTGGGTGACCTTTCCGATTGCCGCCTGCAAAACCTCCACCTGCGTCAAACCCAGGTCCGTGAGTTTGTCTTTCACTTTCGGACCCTGAAAATTGAATACGTATGCATTGAAGTGATTGGTTTGAAGAAGGTTGCCCAGGACCAGAAGGTCTGAGCGATTGGAGTCATACCCGTGGCAAAATATGATGGCGGGCGCACTTTGCAGGCCTACGAGGAGCCACCCGTCATGTTCCCGGCCTCTCCGGTCGGTGAAGCTCAGATTGACGTAGCTGGTCTGGAAAATCGCGTCGGGGGTGATGCGCTCGGTGTCGTTGCGTTCACTGAGGATTTTATAGGTAACAAATCCGCTAACCCCGCCCACCGTTACCAGCAGGACAGCCAGGAAAAGGAACGCCCCGCGAACCAGTTTGAAGATTCCGGACCCCGAAGACCGCGATGGAGCAGCTACACCTGGGGTTCGCCTGCGCGCCATAGGGCAGTTTGCTACACCTCTCCCCTCGATGGGACAATACTTTGACGCCCACCGGGACGGAATGCTACCACAACCTTGAAAAGCGCGGACAAAATCTTTGGCATCGCACCCCGCGGCGCAGGCTTTCGTGGGAAGCATTGTTAACCGAATAGCAAACGAGGGTAAGCTGATCGCTTCCCCGAATCATCCGCCGACGTCGGGAATTTGGGCTATACTGCCCCGCCCGAAAGGGTTCAAGGAGGTAATCCCGGGGGGAGGTGATCCTGGGCCCGCCGGGACGTGGGTGGGATTTCATTGGCTTACGAAGTTATCGACATCCGGCAATTTGACTCCAGAGCGCTCGAACATTTGCTCGACGCCGAGGCGCAGGCCTGGAACCTTGATCTCCGCTGGGATTACTCCTCCTCTCGAAGGATGATTGCCAACTGCCTGGACGAAAAGCGCATCTCCGGATACGCCGTCAAGGACCAGGGAGGCACGAGCGGTTACAGTTTCTTCTTTTACGAAGAGGGAAAAGGTTTGATCGGGAACCTGTTCGTCGAAGGCTCCCGCGATCACCTGGAGCGGGCCCATCTTCTCCTGCGGCATGTTCTGGAAACCCTCCTCGCCACGCCGGGCCTGGTGCGCGTCGAAACCCAGCTTCCTCACTACAGCTTTGAAGCGCTGGAACCGCTCTTTCGCGAGCATGGATTTGAGGGCCATTTGAGGCGTTTCATGGTCATGTCGCTGCCTCGTCCCCGATGGACGCCGTACGGTTCCGGATCCTCGGGAGCGGGGAAACCGACCCTCCGCGATTTTCGCATCCTTCCCTGGGAGCGCCGCCACGACAGCGGAGTCGCGCAGGTCATCCACAGCGCCTACCGCAATCACATCGACGCGCAAATCAACGACCAGTACGCCACGCTCGAAGGCACGGCCCGCCTGGTCGAAAGCATCCTCCAGCAGCGCGGCTGTGGCGAACTACTGCCGACGGCATCGCTCGTCGCCATTCATGCGCCGACCGGGAAACTTGCCGCGGCGCTGGCCGTCACCGCCGTGCGGACGCGAACCGCGCATATTCCCCAAATCGCTGTAGCCACGGAGTTCCAGAACCACGGAATCGGCTCAGCCCTGCTCGAAACTTCTTTCCAGGACCTGACGAAGAACCGCTTTGAAGAAGTCTCCTTGACGGTCACCGACCGCAACGGGGGCGCCGTGCGGCTCTATGAAAGTATGGACTTCCTGACTTTTCGCACGTTCGGCGCTTTCACGTGGGGGAACGTCCCGCAATTATAGAATTTGGATTTTGAATTTGCGATTTCAGATTCTCCTTGAAGTTCCGGCCGGGAGGGACGATGGGAGCGGCACGTATTTCTGATCTCTAATTTCCAATTTCCAATTTCCGGTTTCTATATTCTAATTTCCAATTTCGATTTTCGTTCTGCGAACTCAGTGGCTTTGGGCGAGAAGCCGGTCGAGGTCGGCAAGGGCCCGTTCCATCATTTCGCGGTATCGGGAATCGGAGGCGGATTGAATCTGGTCGAGCACCCGCTTGCGGGCGAGGAGCAAAGAATCTCTCTTGCGACGCGCTTCCAGCGAATCCGGCTCTTCTGAGGTCTTTCTTTCGGTGGCGCGGTCGGAATGGGCGGATTCGATCTGCGATTCCACGGATTTGCTTTCCCAGCCTCGGGCCATGAAACCCTATGGCCCTATGCTACACCCATCCATTACCTGATTCAACCCGCAAACGGGAAGATCCCAGTGTCGGCGTCATCTCTCACCGATCAGCAACGCTCAAAGAAGTCGGCTCCTGCCCCACACCGATGGAGTATCGACCTTATTCGAGCGGTATCCGGTCCTTGTTCTTTTCCAGCCATTGGCTGAAGGTTTGAAGGTCAGGGTTAAGCGACCGGGCCACTTTGGGGTCGCGCGCGCCGCAAAAAACTTCCTGGAAGTCATGCTTGAACTGAAACATGTTGCCCAGGTCGTCGGCGCCCGGAAAACCCAGCCCTCGGTATACGTCAAAGGGGATGGCATTGTAAGTCACGGGCTGACCCAGCGCTTTGGAGAGCGCCGCCGCCATCTCGCTGCCCGTCAGGTGTTCTCCGGCAATGCCCACCGTCTTATTGATGTACTCCCCACCCCTCTTGAAAATGCCGTAGGCGCACTTGCCGATATCTTCCACCGCGATGGCCGGAAGTTTCTTTGTGCCCATGGGAAGGTTGAGTGCCAGTTTGCCATCGGGACCTTTCTTCGGGCCCATTCCGAAGAACGCGAAGTTGTCCCAATAAAAGGACGTCACCAGGAAAGTCGTCGGTACGCCGAGCTTCCGGAAAACGTTGTCGGCTTCGCCTTTGGCGTCGAAGTGCGGAACCTTGTACTTACCCTGGAGAGTCGCCATGCGATTGTCCGTGAGAGGAACCCAGCGGCGCGTGTCCTCGAGCGTCGACCAGATGGCGTGCTTGACGCCTGCATCTTTAGCCGCCTGGGCCATCGCCGTTGCTTGCGCGAATTCCCGTTCCGGTGAAAAGTGTTCCCAGAAGGGTGTCACACAGAACACTCCGTGCGCCCCGCCGAAAGCGCGTTTCAGGCTCTCGACATCGTCGATGCTCGCCGCGACGACTTCCGCGCCGAGCTTGGCCACGGCCTTAGCTTTGTCTGAAGCAGTGTCACGCGTAATCGCGCGAGCGGTGAATCCGCCGTTCGGGTCGCTCGTAATCGCCCGCACTAGCCCTCCACCCTGCGCGCCCGTCGCGCCAACCACTGCGATAATCTTCTTTTCCGCCATGAGAAGCTCCTTTCCGATGATTCGACCGCGTCCTGCGGCTACACCCGGCCGCGCCCGCCGCTGTACTCCGTCAAAATCTGATGGTTACCGGGCCCTGACCGGCCCTCTAATTAAACCCCGCGGGACCATGCGCGTCAAGTCGGGTTGATTTTGGGCCGTCCTTCTGATGCCCGATCCTTTGTTTTCAACAATTTCTTCGGTTCGTTCCGCTTGTTTTTGTGATCGTCGCGGAACACGGGCCTTTCTTCTGGCTTCTTACTCCTGGCTTCTGCTATTCCGGCTCGTCACTTGTCACTCTCCGCTTGTCGCTGTCCTTTGTTTTCAACAACATCGTGGCTTCGTTCCGCGAGATCTGATGTTGGTTTGCACCCTCCTCGGCCCACGGCGCGCGGGCGGGCCAGTCGATAGGCTAGCACGCTTGCCTTCTCCGGTCAAGGGGGGGCGGCAGGCAAGAAGGTGACCGGGAGGAGCCTTTACTCTTTCCAGCAGCACTGTCACCCCCACCCCTCTCCCGAAGGGAGAGAGTGTCCCGACTGGTCGGGACGGGCGAGGAGATAAGGGTGCGCGGCGAGAGAAACTCGCCGTTGCAGGCGGCCACTGGCAAGGTCAACGCGCCGGTGCCGCTGATCCGAGTCCCTATTGCAGGTCACGCCCACTTCTTGCCGAGCGCCTCGAGGCCGGCCTTGGCCAGGTCCTCCGGACCCATAACGATGTGAAAATGGCAGTCGGCGTTGAATTGCAGGAACCAGGGCTCGGCGAACTTGGGCACCTGCGACGGTTCATCGACATTGACGATCATGATGGCCCCGCGCCGGCCGTCGTATTCGGTAAAGTAGACCGCCTCGGGTTTGAGGTCGTCGAGAATAGCCTTTAACTTTTTCCCTGCAGAACCGTCCCTGACCGCCGCGTTAAACGTTTCGTGGGGAATCTTGACATGAAATAGCATGCGCATAGTCGCCTCCTGTAGATCGTGAGTCACCAACTACTCCATCTGGTTCGCAGCGTGCCCCATCCAGAGCCACCTCGAAAGGCAGCCTTGCGATTCCTGGAAACGGATCCGGAAACGCGCAGGCCCACCGCTACGAACCTGATAGAGATTGCCCGAACGGCTAAATTAAACCGCGCCTCGTGCGGGAATGTCAATAACTGGAGTTCGTGGGAAGTAACTCAGTTAGCTGTAGTCAGCCGGCTGACGGGTGTCCTCACCGCCGAAATCTCTGGCCGCAATGCGGCAGCACTCTTCCAGTTTCCAGTTTCGATTTTCTATTTTCGCTTTTCGATTTTCGAGGCTTACGCCCAGGTGGTTTCGGTGCTCAAGGAGGCTTGCTTTGGGGCGGCCACGTAGGCAGGGGGCATTTCGGACAGGGCCAGGCTGGGCGACCACTCGTAGGCGTGGTAGCCATCTACTTGTTTCCCGGCCGGTTTGAATCCACTGGGGTCACTGAGCTTCTGGTGGACTTCCGAGCTCAGCCAAAGGGTATCGGGCCGGGCGCATTTCTGCATGTGGCCGGTGACGTCGATCGCGCGGTGGGCGATTTTCTCTAGTTTGCTGTCTTCGAAGATCGGGACTTCGCCTTCGTTCACGCCGCAGCGGACCGAGATGCGCGAGCGAAGCAAATTCTCGGTGCGGTTAAAGACGCGGAGCTGGCGGAGCACTTCCTGCCCCGCCGCCACGGCCGCGTCAACATCGAGGAAGCAGACCATCACGCCGTCAGGCGTCCAAGACTGCTTCCAGGCGCTGTGCTTTTCGAAAATATCCTCCAGCATCTTCATGTACGCCTGGAAGGTAATGGTGACGGGCAGCTCGCGCTCGTTCTCCTTCATCTTCGTCGACGCCACCACGTCGATCGAAAGGAAGGTGCAGCGCTTGCGCTCGGTCTCCCTCAACGCCGACTCAATTTCGCGATAGCGCTTCATAAGCTCATCGCGGCCCTGCTCGGAATCCACTCGCTTGCTCTCTTCGTCTCGGACCGCCGGCGCTTTCGCGGCCGGGTGAAGTTCAAGCTCGGCAACCCGCTTCCGAAGCCCGCCAATGAGCGGAATCACCACGGCGCCTACTCCGAGACGAACTATCGAGACGGCACCGGCCACCACCAAAGGCAGGTAACCCCCAAACCTGAAGCTGGGCCACTGAGACTTGATCAATATGAAGAGTTGAACTACGAGTGGGTCGCCGAGCGATCGGACCTGCACCACCCACCAGGTTTTATCCCAAGCCGGGGAATGCAGAAATTGAGTCGTAAACAGCACCACGTAGAAACCCGTCACCGACAACATCCCCCAACTGAAAATCCGGTGGATAGCTGTCACGCCAGACAACATGGCGCGCTGACCAGACGCGGCGCCAGCCGTTTTCTTCACGACCGCCGGAGCAACAGCGCCCGAAGCCCGCGCCGTCCGGAAGGCTTCCGGGAAACCATCCCAGGTCGTCGTTTTGCTGGACACCCGTCGCGTGTTGTAGCAAGTTGCCAGCGTCGCCATTTTGCCTTCGTCCGTTCCGCTACCGCGCCTTGCTGCCTCCGTCGCGCCTGACACAATCATCGTCAGCGGGACGAGAATAGCCCCCCGCGTGACTCGCATCAATCGACCGAAGGTAGTAGTAAGGCTATACAGGGGTGCTACCACCAAAGTCTATGCCGGAGCGTGATTTGCTGATTCCAAGGGAACTGACCGCGGGGAGAGGCAGACTTTTCTAGAATTTTTGGTTCCGGGTGGGGCCCAAGCGCAAGCCTTGCGCATTCTTCCCCTGCTTCGTAACTACAACTTAATCCAAGGCTTACAAGGCATGAGTGCTATTCATTTGACATTCGCATCGCGGGGCAGCGCGGGCGGGGGTAGAATACCGGAATCGCGGTAGGGATACACAACACCAGCGCGGTTGACGAGGTCGTTATGACTGGAGGAAACCGGCACGCCAACATCGCGGCGGTAATGGCGCTGGCAATTACCCTTCCAAGTGCGCCGTCATGGATGGCGGGATTTTCGCCCGCCCCGCTCGCGCAGGAACCGGCCAAGTCCCCGCAACAAACTCCTTCCGCCGAAGAACCTCCGCAATCCTCGCCCCTCAACGAGTTTCTGATCAAGGGCCGGGAGTTCGTCGCTCAGAAGCGCTTCCAGGAGGCCGAGGCGGAGTACCGCAAGGCCCTCGAGCTCGATCCGGACAACGCCGAGGTCCGCTTCGCCCTCGCCGAACTGATGGAGAAGACCGAGCGTGGCGCCGAAGCCACCGCCGAACTCGAGCGTGTGTTGAAGACCAAACCCCACCTGGCGTCTGCCCACGCCCGGCTCGGCTACCTGCACTACGAAAAGGAGAATCTCGACCCAGCCATCGCGGAGTTTCGCGAGGCTCTGCGCTTGCGCCCGCGTGATGCCGCCACCTGCAACAACCTGGGCATGGCGCTCTTTGACAAAGGATTGAGCGATGAAGCCGCCGAGCAGTTTCGCGCGGCCATCGCTATCCGCCCGGATTACGCCCTGGCGCACACCAATCTCGGCGTCGTCCTGTCGCTGCGGGGAAAGAACGCCGAAGCGGGGGAGGAATTCCGGCACGCCCTTGAGATTGACCCAAGCGATCCCGCGGCGCACAACGGTTTGGGGGCTTCCCTCGAAAAAACCGGAAACCTCGACGCCGCGATTGAGTCTTATCGCAAGGCTTTGAGTTTGAATCCCAATTACACCGACGCCGCCTTTAACCTGGGCAACGCGCTGCGCACCAAGGGCCAGATTGAGGAGGCGATCACGCACCTCGAGATGGTCGTCAACTCGCGCCCGAAGGATGCCGGTGCACTGTTCAGCCTGGCCGTCGCGCGCGAAGCCAAGGGAGATACAAGCGAGGCTGCGGCGGGATTTCGCAAGGCGCTGGAACTCGACCCCAATCACGTCGAGGCGCACAATCACTTGGGAGTGCTCCTGCACCGCAGCAGAAATCTGAGCGCCGCCATCGAGCAGTACACCGCGGCGGTCCTGCTCCAGCCGGAGAACGGTCAGCTTCATCAGAACCTCGCCGCAGCGCTCCACCAGCAAGGCAATGTCGCGGCAGCCCTCGCCGCCTACCAACGCGCCTGCCAGCTCGGCATGAGGGAATCCTGCAAACGGCTTCAGCCTGCGGCCAAGTAACCCAGCAGATTCCCGGCCGGCCCGCAAGCGCAAGCAACCATAAGACGGCCAAGGTTTGGAAATTGGAATGACCGTCCCTGATGCCCTTACAAATGTGGACTGAGTGATGTTAGGATGATGACCGTCTTATGACCGCGCGGGGCCTCATTTCTCCCAACCATCGCGCCATCCGCAAATACTACGAGAGCGTCACGGCTTTGCGCGACCAGCACGTCTTCAACGAGATGAACGTCCGCTCCGCCTTCGAGTCCCTCCTGGCGGACACGGCCCGGCTCAAAGGCTGGACGCTCATCCCCGAGCTTTCGGGAAAATCGGGTGGCAGCCTGGTGCGGCCCGATGGCACCGTGCGCGACGCGAACAGCCTTCCGCGCGGCTACTGGGAGGCCAAGGCCACCAAAGACGACCTCGAAACCGAGATCCAGAAGAAGATCGAACGCGGCTACCCTCTTTCCAACATCATCTTCGAGGACACCGCAACCGGCGTCCTGTTCCAGAACAAGCAGACCATCAACGGGCCATACACCCTCGGGAATCCCCAGGAACTCGCGGCGCTGCTCAATCAATTCTTTTCCTACACCGAGCCCGACATCGAGGGCTTTGACGAGGCCATCGAGGAATTCAAGCAACGCGTTCCGGAACTCGCCCTGGGGCTGGTGCAAAAGATTCAACAAGCCCACAAGGACAATTCGCCCTTTATCGAAGCGTTCCAGAGCTTTTTCCAGCTTTGCCAGACGGCCCTCAACCCCAACATCCGCGTCGAGGCCGTGGATGAGATGCTGGTTCAGCACCTGCTAACCGAGCGGCTCTTCCGCACCGTGTTCAGCAATCCGGAATTCGTCAAGCGCAACGCCATTGCTGCCGAAGTTGAGCGCGTGATTGAGGCCCTGGTCAGCAAGAGCTTCGACCGCGCGGAATTCTTGAAGGGCCTGGACCGCTTCTACGTGGCCATCGAGGGCGCAGCGCGCACCCTGCCCGACTTCGGCGAGAAGCAGCACTTCCTCAATACGGTCTACGAGCGCTTCTTCCAGGGCTATTCCGTCAAAGTGGCGGACACGCACGGCATCGTCTATACGCCGCAGGAAATCGTCAACTTCATGTGCGCGAGCGTGGCGGAGGTCTTGGAGAAGGATTTCGGCAAGTCGCTTTCGAGTCCTGAAGTTTTTATCATCGACCCTTGCACGGGCACCGGAAACTTTATCGTCAACCTGATGCACCGCATCCCCAAGCGCGACCTGCCCCGCGCCTACCGCGAGCAACTTTTTGCCAACGAAGTGATGCTGATGCCTTACTACATCGCCGCTCTGAACATCGAGCACGCCTACTTTGAGATTACGGGCACCTACGAGCCTTTCGAAGGTCTGTGCTTCGTGGATACACTCGACCTTGCGGAGGGCAGTCAGCACCAGCTTGGCTTTATGACGCAGAAAAACGCGGAACGCGTCGAGCGGCAGCGCAATGCACCGATTACGGTGGTCATCGGCAACCCGCCGTACAACGTGGGGCAGCTCAACGAAAACGATAACAACAAGAATCGGAAATATTCAGTGATTGAACGGCGGGTATCGGAGACTTATTCGAAGGCGTCTAAGGCCAGCAACAAGAACGCACTGTCAGATCCTTATGTGAAATTCTTCCGCTGGGCATCGGACCGTTTGCAAGGTCGCGACGGCATGGTGTCATTGGTTACGAACAACCGGTTTGTCAAAGGCGTCGCTTTTGATGGCTTTAGAAAGTCGGTTGCGAGCGAATTCACAGATGTTTACCATTTTGATTTGCGGGGAGATGCGCGCACAACAGGAGAACTGAGAAGGCAGGAAGCTGGCAACATTTTCCGTGACCAGATTCGAGTCGGAGTTGGGATCACGTTGCTTGCTAGGAACCATTTAGCGGCACGGCCCATGCTGCACTACCATGTAGTTCCACCTTACTGGAACTCTCTACAAAAGTCCCAGCACCTCAGTTCGTTTCGACACGTTGGAAACGTGCCTTGGCGGGATTTCCCCGTAGACCCAACGGGCGACTGGCTAACCCCGGCTAACGCGGATCAGTATGGTGAGTTTATCCCGATTGCCAGCAAGGAGGCGAAAAGTGGTGAGTCGGCTTCGCCGGAGACCATCTTCAAGCTGTTTTCAAGGGGAGTAGCAACATCCAGGGATGATGTTGTTTACAACTTTCAGAAGGAAGCATTGACCGAGCGAGTTCGACAATTCGTCGAAGAGTACAATAGCGAGGTTGACAGATATAAGCGCACTGGGAACAAAGCTTCGGTCGACGAATTTGTGCATTACGACGAGATCAAGTGGAGCCGCGACCTCAAACTCGATTTGAAACGAGGCATCTACGCTTCCTTCGTTGACGCGAAGGTGCGGTTATCCCTTTATCGGCCATTCTGTCGACGATGGCTGTTCTTTGACAGAGTTCTTAACGAGGAGGTTTACGTTAACCCACGGATTTTCCCCAACGCCGAGAGCGAGCGGGACAACTGCGTGATTGTGACAAGCGATATTGCATTCCGGTCTGTGAGCCCCAGCGTGCTGGCAACTCATACCATTGCCGACCTTCACCTGTGTGCCTCTGACAGCCATCAATGCTTTCCCTTTTACATCTACAATGAGGACGGCACAAACCGGCGTGAGAACATCACCAACTGGGCGCTCGCGCATTTCCGCCAGCACTACGGCGACAAGAAAATCACCAAGTGGGACATCTTCTATTACGTTTACGCCGTGCTGCATCACGCCGAGTACCGCGCCAAGTACGCCGAGAACCTGAAGCGCGAGCTGCCGCGCATCCCGCTGGTCGGGGAGGGCGGGGTTTTAACCCCG
>JACQNR010000453.1 GCA_016202975.1 Acidobacteriota bacterium | reverse complement strand
GCGCTACATTGCACTTGCGGAACATTGACCTTTGGAGCCCCGATACCCCGCATCTTTACTTAGTGCGAGCCATACTACAGGATAGTTCGGGGAATGCCCGCGACGATCTCGTCGAGATCGCAGGCTTTCGACGGATCGAGCAGCGCCAAGGGCGGCTGTTTCTCAACGGGCGCCCCTGGTTTATGAAGAGTTTTGGGGAGAACTTGGGCTTTGCGCCCGGATTCAACTTCATGGGAGAGGTCTGCATGCCAGACGAGTGGATCCTCCGGGATTTCGTGCTCGCCAAGAAGGCCAACGCCAACGCCATTCGCGTGCACCCCTGGGGCTTCACGGGAGATGTTGGCAATTACACTGACATGGCTTGGCCGGTTTGGGGAATGCCGAATAGCTCCACTAACTACCAGCGGATTGCTTGGATCGCAGACCAGTTGGGAATCGGCTTGGTCTGGGGGACTCGATTGTGGACACTTTGGGGCTCCGATTTTCGGAACAAATACAGCGATGATACCTGGCAAGCCCGCTTGGAGCCATCTTTGCGCCATGTGCGCAACCGGGCAAGCGTCCTCGTTTACGAGGGTCTGAATGAGGTCAGCCTCCTCCGCGCGCGGAGCTACAAGCGGTTTTGTCAGCGCTATCTCGAGTTTGTAAACCGCATTGACGACAGCCGCCTTGTCTTGCCTGACACACCCTGGGGACCATTAGAGTACTCTCCGTTTCCCAAGAACTCATATACTGTCGTCCACGCGGCCCCGTTCCTTTCCCCGGGGTTGTATAACTCAGTCGAAAACACCTTCTGGACGGATCATAACTATTTCGGCTGGTACAAAAACCTCCCTGAGCAACCTCTGCTGGACAAAGCGCAGGCGCGTCCCTTTGTCTTGAATGAATCGGGCGCCGAGGCGATGCCGGATTGGAGGTTATATCGAGGGATGCGGTGGAACGGAAATTTGGCTGAACAATGGGCGCCCCTCCGGCAGAATCGAGGAGGAACGCTTGGGAAGACCACTCAGGATCTTGCAGGACAGCGAGGCGAATATATCGCAGGCCAACCAGGGATTAAGCATAGTCCAAACAGTTTCTGCAACGCGATTCTCTCCGGCTGACGGCATAAATATTAATCTCATAGCTGATGGCCTAGCCGAGGCAAATTACCACAAAGGGGTTTGCGATCTTTATCGTAACGCCAAGCTGGGGTACTTTGCGGCCCAGATGGCTTACCAGCCTTTGGTCGTCATGGGTAAGGGTTTTGATTTCGTCTTGGGCAGTGGGGACGCATTGCATTTGCAGGTGGCCGCTGACGCCCAACTTCGGGGGAAACCTGCGGAGCTTTCACTGGAGGTCGTTGACGAATCAGGAGGCGTCGTCGATAAGAAGCAGAAGTTTTTCACACTCGATGCGGATCAGCGGGTAGCCTCTCTGGGTGACTACGTTCCTTTGTTCCCTGGAAAAGGCTTTTATCTCCTTCGGTACACTCTAGCTGTGCCAGAGTGAGTGGGCAATAGCACCCCTCTACACTCAAATATACCTTCGGTGGGCTATTCGTCAGAGGGTTCGCGGAGGAAGCGTGAGACGTAGGAACGATCAGTCGGTCCTGTTGCGCTGATTGGGTTGGCGAAGCCGCAGAAGCCAAGCCGCGCAAGACACAGCTTCTGGCGGGAGGCGGAAGGTGACGTACAAAGGTAGCGCCTTGGCCGGGAGGAACACGTCGATAGTGCCTCCAGATCCGTCGCATCTGTCTGGGAACATCTCGATGGTTCTGTTGCTAACCCTGCTGCTCCTTTCGACCACCATCAGTTACATCGATCGCCAAGCACTTTCTATCGCCGCTCCGTTACTCCGCTCGCGATTCAATATGTCCAATCTTAACTACTCTGAGGTGCTCTTTGCTTTCTTGCTCGCCTATGCGCTCTTTCATCCAGTCATGGGACGTTTCATTGACTGGATTGGGGCGCGACTGGGGATTGCCTTGGCGCCCATCTTCTGGTCCGCCGCGCACGATCCTGGTGCTGGCAGCGCTGCTCGGGCTGCTGGCTGTCGCGGCGATCCCGGATCGCCGACTCGTCAAGCACAGCTCGACGCTCCGACAGGTCGCGGCGGCGGGTCGATGAACTTCGGCTCCGCGGCGACTCCGGCGGGCAACTACAAGCTCACCGTCACCGGCACCTACTCGAGCTCGTCGGGCCCCACCCCCGGCACCCTCGCCAACTCCACCACCCTGGGTTTGAAGGTGAACTGACCTGAATCATGGAAGAGGCGGTTCGCCAATCGCCCTGCGGCGCCGGACCGCCCTGCGAAGCTTCAGACTTTGCGGCTGGCGCAGCCGGGGCGGCAGGCACTGTCTTTGCGGAAGAAGTTATGGGTTTAGCTGCGCGGGGTTCGTCGGACTGCCCTGTGGGCACAGCCTCTCCTGGTTGGCCCACATACGCCGGAATTTCGCCAGTCGAGACCAGCTCGCCTTGCTTGACACGCGAAGTCTGGATCTTTCACTTCTCGTCGTTCGTGCCCATGTCAGGAAGTCTGATGGCGACCGCCGCACCCACCCCCACTGATGCGAATTCACACTCGATTGGCGCTCAGTAGGCGCCGTATTTGTGAATGCTGTTGATCATTGCCACAAAATTGTCGTGCGGGATGTAATTCACAATGCTGTGGCTGCTTCCCGCGACCCACCGCCCGCCGGGCTTGAGTAGTTCCATGTGCTCCCGGACGTCGCGCTCCACATCCTCGGGAGTTCCTTCGACAAGCGGCCACTGGATATCAATGTTGCCGAAAAGCGTCAGGCACCCGCCGAAGCGTTTCTTATAGTCGCGGTAATCGATCCCCGACGGATCCATGGGATGAATGGCCTTCACACCCATCTCGAGCAGCATTTCGATTCCCGCGTCGATCTTGCCGTCGGAATGGAACATGATGGGGACTCCGGCTTTCCGGGCCGGCGCCATGATGCGGTCGTAATGCGGCCGCCAGACCTGCTCGAAAACCTCTGGGCGCACGAACGTCCCCGTCTTGAAAGCAAAATCGTCGGCGGGAAAGAAAACGTCTATCCCTTCCTGCACGGCACGGCGGGCAAGTTCAGAAACATAGTCCGCAGAGCGCGACATCATTTCCTCAAACAAGTCGCGTTCTTCGAGGATCATCACCATGCAGTCGCTCAGACCGACCACAAATTCGTAGAGGGTCTGAAAAATCGAGCCGCAAAGAAATAGCACGGCCGTGCCAGTCCCCCGGGCGGCGGCGACATACTCACGGATGTATTGGAGCCGCTCCTGCAGTTCAGCCTCACCCGGCCAGATCACTCGTTCGAGGTCCCGGCGCGTTTTGATACTGCGATCCGTGATAGGTCCGATGTGGCCATCTGCGCGGCGATGCTTGATGGGGGTCCAGATAGCCTCGATGGCAATGGCGTCCTGCCCAATGAGCTGGCAAAGCTCGATGTAGTCGCGCGCGAACATGGGGCGCGTGCCCTCTGCGGCCGCGACGCCCTTGGCCGGGTCACCCCCCACGCCCAGCGTGTTACCTGCCTTGCGCCCCAGTAATTTCTCGACGTGCTGGTCTTCGATCAAAATCTCGAAGTGCGGCACGCGGTCGGTAAGCTCGCCGCGCAATGCCGCCAGAAACCGTTGCTTCGATGGTGGGCTTGCAAAAGGTTCAATTTGCAGCATGATCGAGTGCCTCAACTCCCGTCTCGAGCTTTGTTGAGGAATGTTTTATAAGATATCCGTCTGCGGCCATTGACGTCAACTCGCGGAAATCTTTTGGTTCATAACAACAAAACAGAACTAATTCTTCGCTTGTTCTATTACAATCTCGCAGGGAGATTTTTCACATGCAATGGCCCTCATATCGATGAAGGAATTGCCCGGCTGAGCCCGCGCAGGGGGTTGCGCTGTCACCTATTGCGATCCTGGAACTTAGGGTCATTGCAGGCAGTTGTTGAAGCCGCCGAGGAAGAACGGGCCCCTTTCATAGCAGGCTTCAATGGCGGCGTCCTCGGGCATCCGGCCAGGTCGAAACCCGAAGTCTTGTATTACTACTCCTGCTTCGGCGCGGCGCTCGAAAGGTGCCCGGCGCCCGTGTCTTTTCTGCTGGACGAATCGGACGATTTCGCTTAGATCGGAAATGGCATCGAACTGGGCTTTAATTCCGTGGTGGTGGAAAACGACCGCCTCAAAACCGACGCTTACCGGGAGCTGGTGAAGAATGGTAAAGCTGGCTCATTCGCGCGAAGTTTCCGTCGAAGCCCAAGTGGGACATCTGCCGAATCCCACGGGCCAAGGCGACGGAGAGACGCCCCCCCTTGGCGCGAGCCTTCGTTAAGGAAACCGGCATTGACGCCCTGGGCGATGCCCTAGGCAACGTTCACATCCTCACACGGGGCAAATCGCCCATCGACGAGGACGCGTCGGGGAAAATTCGCGACGCGGTCAAGATTCCGCTCGTGCCTTACGGCGGCACGGGGATTCCGCTTGAGCTTGCGCCCAACATCATCCGTCTCAGCGTCGCAAAAATAAATTATGGGACCACGCTCAAGCAGGCATTTCTGGAAGCGGTGCCGGAGAAACTCGCGGCATACCACGTTCCGATGAGCCCTCATCCGTTTCTCGGGATGGGCGGGCCGGAGGATATACTGGTTGCCTGCCGCGAAGCGGTCAAGTCCAAAGCTCGGGATTTGATTCGCGCCTTCGGCGGGTCGGGAAAAGCAGGGTAATATTTCTGCCTGTCGGGGCATCGGGGTTCAGAGGTTCCGGAATCGACATTTCACGGGAGGTAGGGAATGATCGGCAAGGAACAATACGAGGCCGCCGTGGACCGCGCCGTGAATATGATGGCCGATGCCGGCATAGTGATCACTCCGGAGGAGCGCACACGATTCGAGGTGGCGGATTTCGGCCTGAACGAACTTGAGAAGACTGGCCTCGAAGTCCTGACCGACGTGAATACCGACCGGGTGTGCGCAAAAGAAATCGTGATGTTCCCGCGCCAGACTTGCCCCGAACACTGGCACCCCACCAAGGGGACCAAGCTCGGCAAGGAAGACACTTTCCGCTGCCGCTGGGGAACGGTGTATCTGTACGTCCCGGGAAAAGCCACCCAAAATCCCGGCGCCCTCCCGCCCAAAGGGTCGGAGGCACATTACACCGTCATGCACGAAATCTCTATGCGACCGGTGGAGCAATATACCTTGCTGCCGGATACCAAGCGCTGGTTTCAGTCGGGCGGCGAGGGCGCCATCGTGTCGGAATTCTCCACGCGCAGCACCGACGATGAAGATATGTTTTCAGATCCGCGCATCAAGCGTGCATCCGAGGTCACCTAAGGATACGGAGTATCGGCACGACAGGAACTCTGCGCGGACGCATACTTGAAATGGACATTCGCAACGTGTCCAGGCAACACAAAATCCTGTTCCTTTGCGCCTTGGTACTGGCGCTCGGGTCAAATGCACGTCAAGCTTTCGCGGGACAAACCTCGCATGTGAAAGAGGCTGGTCACAACGCCAAGGACAGCAGCCGGCCGGGGGGAACAATCTGGCTCATCCCACACACACACTGGGAAGGCGCCGTATTTAGGACCCGCGACGAATATCTTGAGATAGGGCTGCCCCACATCCTGCATGCGCTGGAACTTCTCAAGAAGTACCCCGAATACCGCTTCGTCCTCGACCAGGTAGCCTACGTCAAACCTTTTCTTGAACGATATCCCGACCAGGTCCCCACTTTCCGCAAATTCCTTGCCGAGGGAAGGATTCAACTCGTCGGCGCGCAGGACATCATGCCCGACATGAATATTCCGAGCGGCGAATCATGGATTCGGCAGGTGCTCTACGGCAAGGGTTACAATCGCGAAAAACTGGGCGTGGACGTCACGGTCGGCTGGGGGCTCGATTCGTTCGGGCATCATGCACAGTTGCCGCAGATGCTCAAACTCGCGGGATACAAATCGTACTGGTTCCAGCGCGGCGTGCGCGCCGAGGGCATGTCGTGGGAATTCCTTTGGGAGGACATTGACGGGAGCAAGATTCCGGCCTTTTGGCTTCCCTTTTCCTATGCCTTATTTCATCCCGCGCCCGGAAATGCTTTCGAGTTTGACCGTTACGCGCGCGGGCAGTGGAACGATTTGGGGAGGTATTCCCAGTGGCCAGACCGCGTGGCTCTGGTGGGCGTCGACGTGACCGACCCCCAAGAGGCGGTGCCGGTGGAGGTGCGCGAGTTCAACCAGAAAGGCGGTGCACCTTTCACTTTGCGTTTTGGCGTCCCCACGGATTTTGAGAAGGCCGTAGCAGCAAGGCCGAATCCGCCTGTCGTCACCGGCGATCTTAACTCCGTCTTTCAAGGCGTTTACAGTTCCCGCATCGAACTCAAGCAGTGGGTGCGGACGCTGGAGCGCCACCTCGCAGCGGCCGAGACGCTGAGTGCCATCGCCTCCTGGCTGGAGGCACCCTCCGCAGAAGAGAAAATCGTCCGCGCCTGGGAACCTGTTCTGTTCAATCAGGCCCACGATCTGATGTCCGGGACGATGGTCGACAAAGTTTACAAGGAAACCATTCACGACTACGAATCGTCCAACGCCATTGCGGACGAAATGATCGAAGCAGTTCTGGCTGCCATCGCGACACGCATCGACACGCGGGGCGAAGGGATTCCACTCCTCGTATTCAACAACCTGGGATGGCGAAGAATGGACGTGGTCGAGACGGAGGTGGAAATTCCGGAACCCGGCTTCGTGGACGTGAAGCTGACCGACGCCGCCGGCAAGGACGTTCCGATTCAATTCATTTCCGCCGATCGTGACCAGGACGGCGGAATTCGCCGCGCCAAGATCGCCTTTGTGGCACGCGAGGTCCCGGCGCTGGGCTACGAGCTCTTTCACGCCGTTCCAACCCGGACGTGTTCTTCACCCCCCGTGCCCCCGCCCGTGGCCTCCACCTGGCACGAAGATTCGGGCTCGATCGAGAACGGCTTCTACCGCGCGACGTTTGACCTCTGGACCGGCGAGATGACACGCCTCGAAGTCAAGTCCGGCAGTTGGAACGCGCTGGGTGATGGGCCCCCTAATGTCGTCGCGAGCGAGCAGGATGGCGGTGATCTCTGGGAGCTTTATGGAAACTTGAACGGAGCCCGGCTTACGGCCATGACGCGCAAAAGCCTCCTTCCTGCACCCTGGAGGGCGCACTACAGCCACGAATGGGTAGGCGGGGACGGCCACGCGGTTCAAGGCCCGGTCTTTTCCCAGTTCAGCATTTCGCACCCTTTTGGCAGCGGCAAATTCTCGACCCGCGTCCGCCTTTACGATGGAATTCGCAGGGTAGATTTCAAGACGGAGATTCTGAACAACGACAAATGGGTCCGCTACCGGGTGCTGTTCCCCACCTCGCTCAAGGCCGGGCGCCGATATGACGAGATTCCCTTTGGCGCGATCGAGCGTCCTCTTGAACAGGAGTTCACTGCGCAATATTGGCTTGACTACGGGGACGGCACGCGCGGCGTCGCCGTTCTGAACCGTGGCATCCCCGGTCACAACGTCGTCGTCGGCACCCTGCTGCTCTCCTTGCTGCGTTCGGCGAGCATCAGCGCCTACCCGTTTATCGGTGGGTACGAGCCGGGCGTCTCGTCGGACCTCGGGCTCGAACTCGGCGTCGAGCGGAGCTTCGACTATGCCCTGGTACCCCACGAGGGCGACTGGCAATCCGCGGAAATTTACCGCGCTGGTTGGGAGTTCAACCATCCTCTGGTCGCACGGAAAACCAGCACCCATTCCGGAAGCTTGCCTTCGCACTGGGGACTGCTTGACGTGTCACAGAATAATGTCGTGGTTTCAACCCTCAAGCCCGGGGCACACGGCACCGTGGTACTACGTGTTTACGAGGCCTCCGGACGCAAGAGCAGCGCGGTTACAGTGAAAATGAACGCAACGATTGTTGCCGCGAGCGAAGCGAATTTGATGGAAGACAGCGGAGGCGCGATTCAAGTCTCCGATAATACGTTCCAGTTTGATTTGCGCCCATACGAAATCAAAACCTTCAAGCTGAAGCTGCAGCCCTATGCAGCCCGGAAATAAATCAGGACGACCATCATGCCCGACGTTGCTTGCCTGGGATTACTCATCGCGGATCTTTTCGGCAGCCCTTTGGACGCCGTGCCCTCGCAAGGTGATTTGTCGCTCATCGACAAGTATCTGCTCACCGTGGGCGGCTGCGCGGCCAATACCGCCGTGGACCTGGTCCGTTTGGGCCGCACCTCCAGTGTGCTGGGCAAAATCGGCGAGGATCAGTTTGGCGATTTTGTCCTGAAAGAATTGCGGCGGCGCGGCGTGGACCCAACATTCGTCAATCGGAGCTCGACTCACCCCACGTCTTTTACCTACATCATGAACGTGCGCGGCCAGGACCGGCGCTACATCCACTGCTCGGGCGCCAATGCGCATTTTTCGCTCGCGGACATCGACCTCAAGGCGCTCGACGGCGTGCGCGCGCTCTACATCGGGGGTTACTTTGGACTGCCCTCCTTTGACACCGTGCAACTCGCGCGCCTGTTTCGCGATGCCAGGCAACGCGGCCTGATGACGTTGCTCGATGTCGTCATCCCCGCCGGAACGAAGCCTTCGATCGAAGGGTTGCGCGAGGTCTTGTCCCTCACCGACGCATTTCTCCCCAACAACGACGAGGCGCGCGTCCTGACCGGGCGCGATGACCCACGGGAGCAGTCAGAATTTTTCGCGGCCATGAACCCCTCTTGCACCGTAGTGATTACCATGGGACGCTCGGGGGCGCTGGCGCGACGAGGAAGCGAGGTCTTGCGCGCCGGAGCTTTCAAGGTCGATTCCATCGATGAGTCCGGCGGCGGCGACGCGTTCGATGCGGGCTTCATCGTGGGCCAACTGGAAGGCTGGACGCTGGAAGAATCGCTGCGCTTCGCGAGCGCCGCGGGGGCTTCCTGCACTCGCGCCATGGGATGCCATGACGGGGTATTCACTTTCGACGAGGCTCGAGACTTTATCAGCCTGAACCCGCTGGAGATTTCCCGGATCGCGTAGCCTTGCGCGGAAAGGCCAGTTGACGAGTCATCGAACTCGGAGGTGGCCATGACTCACAAAGAGCGACTGCTCACCGCCCTGAACCACGCGGAGCCCGATCGCGTGCCTATCTGCGCCTGGTACACACCGGAAGCAGAGAAGAAACTTCTACGCTACCTGGGCGTCGAATCGGACCAAAAGGAAACTTACAATGCCGCCGGGGGGTCGCTACCCATCCTGATGGACCACGACTTCCTGATTTCCTGGATCGGCCCTTGCACGAGCTATTACTCCGATCCCGCCGAGGAATACACGGACGAGTGGGGCATCGGTTGGAAGTGGTTTCGAAACGCCACGGGAGGGTCCTACACGGAGATGGTCAGGCACCCTCTCGCCGATATCATCGATCCGTCGCAGTTCAGCTTGCCGGATTTTACCCGCGAGGATCGTTACGCCGGCGCCTGCCGCTTGATTGCCGAGTACGGCAAAGAGTACGGCGTTATGGGCGGGTGCGCGTGCACGCTCTTTGAACTGGCCTGGTACCTGCGCGGCATGGAACAGGTCATGGCAGACATGGTCGGCAATAAAGATTTCATGCACACTTATCTCGACCGGCTGATGAAATGGATTGACGATGCGGGAACGCGCATGGTGGGATTGGGCGTGGATGTCATCTGGATCGGAGACGACTTCGGCATGCAGGACCGTATGCTCATCTCTCCCAAGCTGTTCCGCGAATTCTTCAAGCCGCGCTACGGTCAAGTCTTCGCCGAGTGGAGAGCGATTAACCCGCAAGTGAAAATCGCGTTCCATTCCGATGGCGAGATCTACGCGATCATCCCGGACCTGATCGAAATCGGGCTCGACATCTTGAACCCAGTGCAACCCAAGTGCATGGACCCGGTAAGGCTCAAGAAGAAGTACGGCAAACATCTCACCTTCTGGGGCACGATCGATATTCAGGAAGTACTTCCCTTCGGCACGCCCCAGCAGGTGGCCGATGAGGTGAGGCTCCGATTGCGGACCCTGGGCGAGGGCGGCGGTCTGATCATTTCTCCGGCGCACAATATTCAGCCGGAGGTTCCAATCGAAAACGTCCTCGCGTTCTACGAAACGGCGATGACCGCCGGGCGGTATCCGCTGAGGTTTCAATGAACGAAGAAATGATCTGTTAGTTGGAGGGATGGTGAGGTTTCTGTTCTGGGTAATCACTTTTTTGGCCGCGCTGGGCGTCGCAGGCGACGACCTCGAAAAAGTCCGTCGCATCGGGCGCCTTTGGCTGGATAAAGGAATCGATGGAATTGACCACCCGGATAGCGCGAGAGACCTCCCGCCGGCCTTCTCGCGGAAGAGCGCGCCCCAAGGTCGGTAGCGCAACAAAATTGCATCACGGAGGAATGATGAGCACCTACCCCCAACATGTGCACGACCGCAACTATGGCTGCCGCCTGACGGAATCCATCCTCAAAGGCTACCGCGCCGTCACATTTGAGAACGAGAAGATCCGCGTTACCGTTCTCGCCGACAAAGGCACGGACGTTTGCGAATTTCTTTACAAACCCCAAGACACCGATTTCCTCTGGCGCTCATCGCTCGGTCTGCGAGAGAGGGGGAGCTATCACCCTATGGCTCCGGTCCCGGGGGGGGACTTCTTCGATTACTACGAAGGTGGCTGGCAGGAAATGTTTCCGTGGGGAGGGCTTGCGTCCACACATCGCGGCGTGAACACGGGACTGCACGGCGAGGTTGCACTCGCGCCGTGGGATTACCAAATCGATACCAATACGCCCGAGGAAGTGGCCGTCACTTTCTCCATTCGCACGCGGCGCGCACCGTTTCTGCTCAAGAAGACGCTGACTATTCGGCGCAACCAAGCCGCGCTATACATCCGGGAGACTGCGACCAATGAGAGCGGGCAGGAAATCGAAATCGTTTGGGGACATCACCCCGCCTACGGTTGGCCGTTCCTGGACGAAACTTGTGTGGTCAATCTCCCGCCCTGCGAGATAAAGATCACCGCGCCGCTCGACAGCACCAGTCGCCTCGCGCCAAATCAGGAAACAGCCTGGCCTAAGGCGAAATTGCTCGACGGTGGAACGGTGGACCTCTCCAAAATTGCCGCACCTTCCTCTCGCTCGCAGGACCTCGCGTTCCTACACGGATTCAAGGAGGGCTGGTACGCTTTGCGCAATCCATCGCGCGGCGTGGGCGTCGGTTTTGCCTGGGACGCAAAGGTCTTTTCGTACCTGTGGTTCTGGCAGCTTTATGGCGGTGGGCCCGACTATCCCTGGTGGGGCCGGGAATATGTGGCCGCGCTCGAACCCGTCACGTCGATGGCGACCAGGTTTTCCGATGCCATCGAGAACGGGACAGCCTTCCAATTCGCGGGGAAATCTTCCGTCACCACCGAAATGACGGTATGGGCATTTGAAGCCACCGGGCCGGTCAGGCGAGTTACCACGAGCGGCGTCGAGCTATAGCAGGTTGATGATAAAGTCGAAAAAACGCTTGTTTTGCCGTACCTTAACAATCGTAAGTTCCTTGTTTTCAGCATAGGCTATATCCCTAGTC
>JACQNR010000452.1 GCA_016202975.1 Acidobacteriota bacterium | reverse complement strand
GCATCGATGTCGGCGTATTCAAGGAGCTGACGGGACTGACCCGCAAATACGCGATCCCATTGCTCGAATACCTCGACCGCGAGCGCGTGACCCGGCGCGTGGGAGATGAACGGATTATTTTGTGATTCGGCGAATGGGGGCCGCAGCTCACGACTCATAGCCACGCCGCCAAGATGGAATCACTCGGAGAGGAACGGCTTCAGCAGCCCATAGACGACGGCCACGGGCAATCCCACCACGTTGAAGTAGCACCCCTCGACGCGTGTCACGAATTTGCAGGCAAGCCCCTGAATGCCGTAAGCGCCGGCCTTGTCCATCGGCTCGCCGCTCGCAACATAGTCTGCAATTTCTTTGTCGTCCAACGCACGAAAGGTAATCACTGTCGTTTCGTGGGCCAGAGCTTCCACTTTGTCTGGCGCGCGGACCAGGCAGACGCCGGTAATCACCCGGTGGGAAACGCCCGAAAGTTTTCGCAGCATGCGCGCAGCGTCCGCCGTGTCGAGAGGCTTGCCCAGAATTTCATTACCCGCCACCACGATGGTGTCAGCGCCCAGCACCAGCCTGCCTGGGGCCGCGCTCGCTGCGACGCTCAGCGCCTTGTCGCGAGCCACGCGCCGGGCATATGCCTCCGGTGATTCGCCCTCGATCGGCGCCTCTTCAATTGCCGACCGACGAACTTCAAAATCAAAGCCGGCACTCGAGAGTAAATCTTTTCGGCGAGGAGAGGCTGAGGCAAGTATGAAGCGCATCAGGCATGAGATTATATGCAGGCGCGCCCGCCCTTCACAACCCGCGACTGGAAATCACCGCTTGTGCTAAAATCCTTCGCTTAATCGAAATTGCAATCAGGGGACGAAAGCGTTGGAAGGAATCGCAAAACTTCTGCCTCCGGCGGTAAGACAGCACCTATTTCGATCGGATTCCTCGCTGCTTGAGCTGCTGAACTCCTTGTGGGCGAGCATGGTCGGACGCGGCATTGCCAAGCAATGCCGCCCCGTGGAATTTTCGTCCGGCACGCTGACGATTGTCACTTCCTGCCCGAACTGGGCGGTCCAGTTTCGCCAGCTCGGCGAGGAGATTCGGCAAAATATCAACAAGTTTCTCGGGGCCGAGTTCGTCAAGAAGATTCGCGTTCGGTTGGATCCGACGTTCGATGCCAAGGCTCAGCCAGCGGAGAAGAATACAATTCATCCGCCGGGCCGCTTCAAAGTGAAAATGCCAGGGCGCGCGCCCGAAGAGAGCCGGGACGTCCACGGGATTCTCCGGCGATCGTACGAAAAATATTTTTCCCGGAACAATCGGAAGGCAGACTGATGGCGCTCACGGAAAAAGACGTTCGATATGTCGCGGATCTGGCGCACCTGAAATTGACCGAGGATGAGGTCGCGCGCTTCCTGCCGCAACTCGATTCCATCCTGACGTACATGCAGAAACTTAACCAGCTCGACACGAAGAACGTGGAGCCCATGGCGCAAGTGACCTACCCGGCGGCGGAAAACCCCGCCCTGCGGCTGGACGCGCCGCAGCCGGCCTTCTCTCAGAAAGAGGCGCTGTCCAACGCCCCCGAGCCCGCAGCGGAATATTTCAAAGTGCCGCTCGTCATTGAGAAGGAGTGACGGGCAAGCTGGACATCGGAAACTTGAAAGTGGAAATTGGAAAATGGAAACTGCTGTCTGATCACAGACGCCAATTCCTAGTTTCCAGTTTCTATTTTCCATTTGCCAGTTTCCAATTTCTGATTTCCGATTTTTGTGCTCGTGGAATTGACCCAGCTGACCATTACCGGGATTCGCGACAGCCTTACGCGCAAACAGACGAGCGCCGAAGAGCTGGTTCAGGCGCATCTCGCCCAGATCGAAATGCGCGACGCGGAAGTGCACGCTTATCTCTGGCATTCACCGGAGCGCGCGCTCGCGCAGGCGCGACGCATCGATCAAATGATTGCCGCGGGAGAGGAATTGCCTCCCCTCGCCGGGGTGCCCACGGCCGTCAAGGACGTCATTCTCACCAAAGGCAGTCCGACAACCTGCGCCTCAAGGATTCTTGAGAATTACACCGCGCCCTACGACGCGACCGCCGTGAAGCGGCTGGAAGCGGCGGGGGCCTGCATTCTGGGCAAGACCAACTGCGACGAGTTCGCGATGGGCTCCTCGACCGAGAACTCGGGCTTCGGCCCCACCCACAACCCGCTGGACCTCACGCGCGTGCCCGGCGGATCGAGCGGCGGCTCGGGGGCGGCGGTCGCAGCGAATATGGCCACGGTGGCGCTCGGCTCGGACACCGGCGGCTCGATTCGCCAACCCGCCTCGTTCTGCAACGTGGTGGGAATGATGGGGACCTACGGCCGCGTGTCGCGGTATGGCCTGGTGGCGTTCGCGTCGTCGCTCGATCATATTGGCCCGTTCGGGCGCAGCGTCCGCGACGTGGCGCTCGTGCTCCAGACCATCGCCGGGCGCGACCCGATGGATTCGACTTCCGCCGACGTCCCGGTCGCGGACTATGCGGCGGCGCTCGACCGGGATGTGAGCGGCCTCACGGTGGGCGTGCCCAAGGAATACTTCACAGGGCTCAACCCGGAAATCGGCGACAACATTCAGAAAGGCATCGACCTCTTCGCGAAACTTGGGTGCAAGATCGAGTCCATCACCTTGCCGCACACCGATTACGCTATCGGCTGCTACTACATTATCTGCACGGCCGAGGCGAGCTCAAACCTGGCGCGCTACGACGGCGTGCGCTACGGCTTCCGGTCGCCCGAGTACGACGGCCTGCGCGATATGTACCGCCAGACGCGCGACCACGGCTTCGGCGCCGAGGTTAAACGCCGAATCATGCTGGGGACTTATGTTTTAAGTTCTGGTTATTACGACGCTTACTATTTGAAAGCTCAGAAAGTCCGCACGCTCGTCGCGCGGGATTTTGTGGAGGCTTTTGACGAGGTGGACGTCATCGTCGTTCCCACCTCACCCATTCCCCCGTTCAAACTCGGCGAGAAACTGGATGACCCGCTGCAGATGTACCTCGCCGACATTTACACCGTCACGGCCAGCCTCGCGGGCATTCCCGGCATCTCCGTCCCCTGCGGCAAGATGAAGAGCGACCCTCGCCTGCCCGTCGGCATGCAGATTTTCGCCAAACACTTCGACGAAACCGTCCTCCTCCAGGCCGCCCACGCCTTCGAAAAATCCGGTGGATTTGACATGGGTTAACAAGTGCAATTGCCTATTCTTGAATCGGCGGGGAGTCAAGGGATGACTGACTGCGCATGCGGCTTGAATTCGGGGCGCAGGGCCTGAGAATACCCCGGAACGCGGCTGGCGCAGACCCCGGCGCTTTGGGGTCTGCGATCTCCCGAAGGGGCAGTGGTAGCCACGGCATAGCTTTCATGCCGTGGGTGCGCAAACCGAACTATGGCAACTCTATCAGGCCGAGTCGTCCCCAGACATAAAAGAAAGCATTCTAAACGCGCTCTTTATAAGCGGGAATGCCGAGCGCCTCGCTGAGGTAGCGCGAAACGAGAAAGACTCAAAGCTGCGAGCCAAGGCAATTTAATGGCTGGGAGCTTCCGGCTCGAGCAAGGCTGGAGAGATACTGCTATCCATCTATGAGACCGACAAAGACCCTTCTATCCGAAGGGCGGTCTTGCGGGGACTCTCCGTGCAAGGCAATGCCAGAGCTTTGATTGACCTCGCGCGTAAAGAAACGGATCTCAGCATGAAGAAGGAAATTGTGGGCAAACTGTCATTGATGGGATCGAAGGAAGCAACCGAATACATGATGGAACTTCTCAATAAACGAGGTTGCGACCTTCCACATCATCTTTTTATCGGGGCAAACAGAATGCGCCTTATCGGAAGCTGGAGGGAAGGCCGGCTAACGGGAGATCGGAACAAGACGGCAGCTTATCCTTCCTATCCCTTCCATTTGGTGAATTATGAAGAGAAACAACAAGTCAAAATGTGGCTGATTGGACAAACTGAGATTGATACAGCAAACGAAACAATAGACTATCCTCCGTCACTTTTCTCCGTCTAAAATGATGTCGTCGATGCTTTAGGGAATCTGTTCGGAATTCTAATTGATGAGTGGGAGGATCATTCCGATGAAAACGAAGACGTCACTATGGATACTGAGCTGCGTCGGGCTGGCCTCCCTTGCCCTTGCGGCATCCCCTTCGCACCCGTCGGAGGACGAGCTGCAGAAATGGATAGCTGGGCGTGCCGTCGCCGTGCGCACGATCGATCCGGCGGATGAGGACTTCCACGATCTCGATCCTCTGATCGACGCCATCGGTTCTGCACGCGTGGTGCAACTGGGTGAGCCGAGCCACGGAGCCGGCGGCAGCTTCGCGGCGAAAGTCCGGCTCATCAAGTTCCTGCATCAGCGCATGGGTTTCGACGTCCTGGCCTGGGAGTCGGGACTCTACGATGTGAACCTGACGCAAAGGGGAATAAGGGCTGGCGACGATCCAGTGATAGCAGCGCAGGCGGGGATACTTCTCGTCTGGTCCGCGACCGAAGAGGTCAGGCCGCTGTTCGAGTACGCTAGGGCGAGCCAGTCCACCGGACGGCCGCTCGACATGGCCGGCTTCGATAGCACGATGAACGCCGGTAACGCTAGGGACCGTTTCGCAGCGGATTTGCGCTCGTTCTTCAAAGCGCTTCACGACAAGGCGTTGCGTCAGCACGCGGACGAGCTTGCTGAGCAGGCCATTGCGGCTCACCAACGCCTGTCTGCTCGACATGAGATGGCGAGGCGCATCGAGCTCGAGTCGGTAAGAGCGGCAGTGTCCGGCAAGGCGCTTGCGCAATCCCCGCCAGAGGCGATGGCGGCGTGGGCCAAGAGCGATGAGGCGAAACTTCTAGGGAGAAAGGAAGACATCGAAACTCTCGATCGAGCGGCAGATGGCCTGCTTGCCATGATTCGCAGTCAGCGTCCGGCTTTCCTGCGAGTTCACGCGACGAGGCAGATCACGTTCATGGAGCGCGTGCTCGAGAACCTGCGCGCCAATGACAGGAAATTGTACGATAGCGAGCGCCCAGATCGTCCTGCTGCCAGGGCCGCTGGGAGCCCGCATTACAATGAAAAGTGGAACCGGAGAGATGCGCTGAACACCAGGAATCTGCACTGGCTGCTTGAGGAAGGCTACCCGGGCCGGAAGATCATCGTGTGGGCTCATAACGTTCATTTAATGAACGCGTACTACGGAGCCCAGGTGAGCAGCATCCACATCGAGCCACAGGCTGGTGGACTGGAGCCGAGCGGCGTAGCTCTTGCCAGGTGGCTCGGCAACGATGTGTATACGATCGCCATGACGAGCTACGAGGGCGAGGACGGATGGAACTCGGCAAAGTCGATCGCTCCTGCACCGGATGGAAGTCTGGAATGGCGGCTACACCAGCTTGGGAAGCCATATGTCTTTCTCGATCTTCGCGCGTGCGATGGCGATTCCGGCCATCCAATGCGCAAACCCCAGTCCATGCGTATCGACAAGTACCGCGACGACACATTGACTGACGTCACCCGGGCCTTCGACGCCATCTTCTACCTCGACCCTATGACTCCCGCTACGCTCATTCGCTCGCTAAGTAAGCAATGAGACTACGCCAACAGATACTCGGCTACAGTCCGAGAACTAAAGTCGCCAGCAGCAAGTAGCGCAGACCCGTTTTCCGGGTCTGCGGCATTGCAGTTTGCGAGCTGCGGACCTAAACAGCAGGTCCGCGCTACTCGTTACGCGAGGGGTTAGTCACTCGTGCGCGCGAACAGGGTCGGGTTCGGGGTGAAAAACTCGCAGAGGTTGGCGGCCTCTTTGTCGCGGACCAATTGGGCCTGGGGTTCCGCGCACTGGTTATTTTTGCTAGGGTCGTAGAACTGGCAATTGCGGCAGGCGTGGAGGTCAGAATCGCACTTGGGGCAGGTATCGCGCCGGCCGACGCGGCTGCTGGTGGGGTACTCAATCCGTTCGCGGCATTGCCAACAGTTGAACAACATAGAAACAGTGACGGGTGACAAGTGACGAGCGAAGACCACGAAACCTTAACTTGTCACTCGTCACCCGTCACTTGTCACTGCAGTCACGTTCTCGCCTCGTCGTCGCTGGCGAGGTCCGGGCCGGCGGCCGCCGAAGGCGCTCCGGGCAGAGTCTCCTCCGCGACGATTTCTTCCGCCGCCACTTCCTCCGGCGGCAAGGGCTCGACTTCCTTCAGCAGCTTGAAGGAGCGGTAGCGTTCCAGGCCGGTGCCCGCTGGGATGAGGCGGCCCATAATGACGTTCTCCTTCAGGCCACGCAGGTTGTCGACCGAGCCGCGAATGGCGGCTTCGGTGAGCACGCGCGTCGTTTCCTGGAAGGAAGCCGCGGAGATAAACGAATCGGTCGCCAGTGAAGCCTTGGTAATTCCGAGAAGCAACGGGCGTGCCGTGGCGGGTTTTCCGCCGCGTGCGATGGCGCGCTCGTTTTCTTCCCGGAAGCGGAACTTGTCCACCTGCTCTTCCAGAAGGAAATCGGTATCGCCGACTTCCTCCACTTTCACCCAGCGCATCATCTGGCGAACGATCACCTCGATGTGCTTGTCGTTGATGTTGACGCCCTGCAGGCGGTAGACTTCCTGGATCTCGTCCACCAGATACTTCTGTAGTTCTTTCTCGCCCAGTACGGCGAGAATGTCGTGGGGATTGCGGGGGCCATCCATGAGCGGTTCGCCGGCCTTCACGCGTTCGCCCTCCTGAACATTGACGTGAACGCCGCGCGGCAGCAGGTATTCCTTCGTTTCTCCGCGCTCGGGGACGACGACGATTTTCCGCTGGCCCTTGGTGTTGTCTCCGTAGTGAATCACGCCGTCGATTTCCGTGATGACAGCGGGTTCGTGCGGCCGGCGCGCTTCGAAGAGTTCCTGAACGCGCGGCAAGCCGCCGGTAATGTCCTTGGTCTTGGTGGTTTCGCGTGGGATCTTGGCCAGTACGTCGCCCGGGCTGACGGTGTGACCTTCGTGCACCATCAGGTGGGCACGCGAGGGCATCAGGTACTTGCGGGTTCCCTTGGCGCGGCCTTCTTCGTCGCGGATGATAATCACAGGCTGATACTTTTCGTCCTGCGCCTCCGTGACCACCCACTGTGAGAGCCCCGTGACTTCGTCCACTGACTCGTGCAGCGTGACGCCCACTTCCAGGTCCTTGAACTGGACGGTGCCGCCCACCTCCGTGAGGATGGAGAAGGTGTAAGGGTCCCACTCGACGATGACGTCGTTCATTTTGACCGGAGAGCCGTCCGCCAATTTGATCTTGGCGCCGTAAACGACCGAGTGTCGCTCGCGCTCACGACCCTTCTCGTCCACGATCACCACGGCGCCGTTGCGGTTCATCACCACAAAGTGCCCCTCGCGGTTGGTGACGGTCTGCAGGTTCTGGAATTTCAGGAAGCCGTTGGAGCGCACATCCAGCGTGGATTGCTCGCTGATACGGCTGGCGGTACCGCCGATATGGAAGGTGCGCATGGTGAGCTGCGTACCCGGTTCGCCGATCGACTGTGCGGCGATGACACCCACGGCTTCGCCAATGTCCACCATGCGCCCGGTGGCGAGGTTGCGCCCGTAGCACCGCACGCAGACGCCGCGGCGGGACTCGCAAGTCAGGGGCGAGCGGATCTGGACGCGCTCGATGCCCGCAGCCTGGATGGCGTTGGCCAGGTCCTCGTTGATTTCCTGATTGACGTCGACGATGACGTTGCCTTCGTAATCCTTGATCTGCTCGAGCGAGGAGCATCCGACGATCCGGTCGCGCAGCGGCTCGACCACTTCGCCCGCTTCCACGATGGCCTCGACGAACATGCCGTCCACCGTGCCGCAGTCGAATTCCGAAATGATGACATCCTGCGCCACGTCGACAAGGCGGCGGGTCAGGTAGCCGGAATCGGCCGTTTTGAGCGCCGTGTCAGCCAGCCCCTTGCGCGCGCCGTGCGTCGAGATGAAGTATTGCAGCACGTTCAGGCCTTCGCGGAAGTTGGCGGTGATGGGCGTCTCGATGATTTCGCCGGAGGGCTTGGCCATCAGGCCGCGCATCCCCGAGAGCTGCCGAATCTGCTGCTTCGAGCCGCGCGCGCCGGAATCCGCCATGATGTAAATGGGATTGAGCGAGCCCGACTGGTCCTTGTTCTCCATGGCCTGGAACATCTCGTCGGCCACGCGGTCGGTCACGTTTGACCAGATCGCCACGACCTTGTTGTAGCGCTCGCCGTGAGTGATCGCTCCGTCCTGATACTGTTTTTCGACCTCAATCACTTCCTTTTCCGCCGCATCCACCAGCGTCACCTTGTTGAGGGGAACAATGAGGTCGTCAATGCCGATCGAGATACCAGCCTTGGTGGCGTAGAGGAATCCCAAAGACTTCACGGCGTCGAGCATCTTGACGGTCGTCTCGAGGCCGAAGCGAAGGTAGCAGTAATTGACGAGAGCCCCCAGCCCCTTCTTGCGCAGCAGGCCGTTGACGAAGGGCATCTCCTTGGGAAGGTGGTCATTGAAAATCACGCGCCCCACGGTGGTGTTGACGAACTGATTCTTCATCGTAATGGGGTCAGTGTGGAGCACATCCTGATCGTCGTAGGCGGTGGTGAGGTCGATCACGCGCCCGGTGTAGCGCAGGCGGATGGGGGTGAGGGTTTCGACTTCTCCCGCCTCGAGCGCGAGGATGACGTCTTCGACGTTGGCAAAGGCGCGGCCTTCGCCCTTTGCTCCCTTCTTGTCCTTGGTCAAATAGTAGACCCCGAGCACGATGTCCTGGCTGGGGATGGTCAGCGGATGTCCGTTGGCCGGCGAAAGGATGTTGCGCGAGGAGAGCATCAGCACCGATGCCTCGATCTGCGATTCCGGTGAGAGCGGAATATGCACGGCCATCTGGTCGCCGTCGAAGTCGGCGTTGAACGCCGTGCAAACAAGCGGATGAATTTTGATGGCCTTGCCTTCCACCAGGACCGGCTCGAACGCCTGGATGCCCAGCCGGTGGAGAGTCGGCGCGCGGTTGAGCAGCACGGGATGGTCCTTGATGGCCTCCTCCAGGATGTCCCAAACAACCGATTCCTGCCGCTCAACCATCTCCTTGGCGGCCTTGATGGTGGTGCAATGGCCCGCCTGCTCCAGGCGGTGGTAGATGAAAGGTTTGAAAAGTTCGAGCGCCATCTTCTTCGGCAAGCCGCACTGGTGGAGCCTCAGCTCCGGCCCGACCACGATGACCGAACGGCCGGAATAATCCACGCGCTTCCCGAGCAGGTTCTGGCGGAAGCGTCCCTGCTTGCCCTTCAGCGTGTCGGAAAGCGATTTGAGGGGACGGTTATTGGCTCCGCGCAGCACGCGCCCGCGGCGGCCGTTGTCGAACAAGGCATCGACCGCTTCCTGCAGCATGCGCTTTTCGTTGCGCACGATGACGTCGGGCGCATGCAGCTCCATCAGTTTCTTGAGGCGGTTGTTGCGGTTAATGACGCGGCGGTAAAGATCGTTCAAGTCCGAGGTTGCGAACCGTCCACCGTCGAGCGGCACGAGCGGCCGCAACTCTGGGGGAATCACCGGCAGCACGTCGAGGATCATCCACTCCGGCTTATTTCCCGATTTGCGGAAGGCCTCGAGCACCTTGAGGCGCTTTGCATACTTGATCCGCTTCTGCTGGGAAGGATCAGTCTTCATCCTGACCCGCATCTCCTCGGCCAGAGTATCCACATCGACGCGTTTGAGGAGTTCCTTGATGGCCTCCGCCCCCATGCTGGCGCGGAATCGCCCCGCATATTCCTGCATCAGCTGGCGATAGCGGTCCTCCGTGAGCAGTTCCCTTTCCTTGACGGGCGCCTCGCCCGGGTCAGTCACCACAAAGCTTTCGAAGTAAAGGATCCGTTCCAGGTCGCGGAGCGTGATGTCCAGCATGTGGCCGATGCGGCTGGGCAATCCCTTGAAGAACCAGACATGCGAGCAAGGCGAGGCGAGCTCAATGTGTCCCAGTCGCTCGCGCCGGACCTTGGAGAGCGTCACTTCCACGCCGCACTTGTCGCAGATGACGCCGCGATGCTTCATGCGCTTGTACTTGCCGCACAAGCACTCCCAGTCCGTGACCGGGCCGAAGATGCGGGCGCAGAACAAGCCGTCGCGCTCCGGTCTGAAGGTCCGGTAATTGATGGTCTCCGGCTTGGTCACTTCGCCGTGCGACCACGACCGGATTTTCTCCGGCGAAGCCAAACTGATGCGGATGGCGTCGAATTCGCCAATCAAACTGACACGATCGTAAGGGCTGCTACGAAACAATGGACTCCTCCTTCGAGATTGAAAGAGACTCCGTTGGGTTCATGCCCGCGCACCGGCGCGATGGCTGTCGGATTTCCGGCCCGTCAACAGCCCGCTACGGCTCGACTGCAGCCGCAACGAGCGGTTCTTTCGGCTTCTTGATCAATTCCACGTCCAGGCAGAGGCTCTGAAGTTCCCGAACCAGGACGTTGAACGATTCGGGAACTCCCGGCTCGATCGCCGCCTCGCCTTTGACGATCGCTTCGTAAATCTTGGCGCGGCCGTAAACGTCGTCGGACTTGGCCGTCAGCAATTCCTGCAGGATGTACGCGGCCCCATAAGCCTGCAGCGCCCAGACTTCCATTTCGCCGAAGCGCTGGCCGCCGAACTGAGCCTTGCCGCCCAGCGGCTGCTGCGTGATCAGCGAGTAGGGCCCGATGGACCGGGCGTGAATCTTGTCGTCCACCAGATGCGAAAGTTTGAGCATGTAGATATAACCCACGGTGACGGGCTGTTCGAACTTCTCACCCGTCATGCCGTCGAAGAGCTCGACTTTGCCCGAGCTCGGCAAGCCCGCGCGGTCCAGATAATTCTTGATCTCCCGCTCGCTGGCGCCGTCGAACACGGGTGACGCGAAGGGCACGCCGTCCTGAAGGGCGCGGGCGGAGTTGAGAATTTGCTCGTCGTCGAGGTCGTCCAGGGTGGCGCCAAATGGCCTTCCCTTGAAAAGCGATTTCATTTCCTTGCGCACCATTTCGGCGCGGTTTTCCGCGGAAAGCAGGCTGCGAAGCTTGCTGCCCAGCTCGTGCGCGGCCCACCCAAGGTGCGTCTCGAGGATCTGGCCCACGTTCATACGCGAAGGGACGCCCAGTGGGTTGAGCACGATTTCCACCGGAGTCCCATCGGGCATGTAGGGCATGTCTTCTTCGGGAAGGATGCGCGCGATGACGCCCTTGTTGCCGTGGCGGCCGGCCATCTTATCGCCCACCGAAAGCTTGCGCTTCATGGCGATGTAGACCTTGACCAGCTTGATGACGCCGGGTGGCAGTTCGTCGCCCTTTTTGAGTTTCTGAATCTTCTCCTCGGTGATCTTGCGGAGGATGTCGATCTGCCGCGAGGTCATCTCCTCGACTTCGTCGATGCGGTCGATGAGGGTGGGATCTTTCTTGCCGATGCGCATGCGCTTCAAGTTGCGCGCCGAGATCCGTGCCAGGACTTCCTCGTTGAGCTCGGTGCCCTTGGTGAGCAAGCGCTTGTTGGTCTTCTCGTCGTGCAGGTCCGCCTGCAGGACTTCGCCGGCGAGCAGGGCACACAACCGCTTGAGCCGCTCGTCGTTGAGGATGCGGATTTCGTCCCCCAGGTTCTTTTCGAGACGCGCGACCTGGCCGCCTTCAATGGATTTGGCGCGCGCGTCCTTTTCGGCGCCTTTGCGTGAGAAGATCTTGACGTCGACGACGATGCCCTCGATGCCCGGCGGGCAGTTCAACGACGCGTCGCGAACGTCGCCCGCTTTTTCACCGAAGATGGCGCGCAGCAGCTTCTCTTCCGGGGTGAGCTGCGTTTCGCCCTTGGGCGTGACCTTGCCGACCAGAATGTCGCCCGGCTTGACGTTGGCTCCGATACGAATCACGCCGCTCTCGTCAAGGTCCATAAGGAGCGATTCGGAAACGTTCGGGATATCGCGCGTCACCTCTTCGGGTCCGAGCTTCGTGTCGCGCGCTTCGATTTCAAACTCCTCGATGTGAATCGAGGTGTAGGAATCCTCCTTGACCAGCTTCTCGCTGACCAGGATCGCGTCTTCAAAGTTGTACCCGCGCCAGGGCATGAACGCGACCAGCACGTTGCGCCCCAGGGCCAGTTCGCCGCGGTCAGTGCAGGGGCCGTCGGCGAGCACGTCGCCCGCCGCCACCCGCTGGCCCTTGTGGACGATCGGCTTCTGGTTGATGCAGGTGTTCTGGTTCGAGCGCCGGAACTTGGTGAGCTGATAGATGTCTGCGCCCACCTCGCGCGAAAGCTGGCCGCTGTGGCCGTCGCCCTCCACGCGCACGATAATTCGCTCGCTGTCCACGCTGTCGACAATGCCGTTGCGCTTGCAAATGACCGTCGCGCCCGAGTCGCGCGCCGTCACTTCCTCCATGCCCGTACCCACCAGCGGCGCCTGGGCGCGCAGCAGCGGCACCGACTGCCGCTGCATGTTGGAACCCATCAGGGCGCGGTTGGCGTCGTCGTTTTCGAGGAAGGGAATCAGCGATGCCGCCACGCTCACCAGTTGTTTCGGACTGACGTCGATGTAGTCCACGTCTTCGCGCCGCGTCAGGACGAAGTTGCCCGCCTGCCGGGCGTTGATCAATTCGTGGGTGATGCGGCCCTTTTCGTCCACCTCCACGTTCGCCTGGGCGATGATGTGCAGGTCTTCCTCCCAGGCCGACTGGTAGAACGAGAACGGCTCAAACTCGACGGACTTCTTCTTTTTCTCCCGGAGCTCCTCGTTGACCTTCTCCACCTCGCCGAGTTCCTCGTGCTGCCCGATTTTGAAATCGCTGTCGCCGGGGTTGGTAATGGTGACAAAATCGATGATGCGGCCTCCCCGCACCCGGCGGTAGGGGCTTTCGATGAAGCCGTACTCGTTAATTCTCGCGTAGCAGGAGAGTGAGGAGATCAGGCCGATGTTCGGGCCCTCCGGGGTCTCAATCGGGCAAATGCGGCCGTAGTGCGTCGGATGGACGTCGCGCACTTCGAATCCCGCGCGCTCCCGCGAGAGGCCGCCCGGACCGAGCGCCGAGAGCCGCCGCTTGTTGGTGATTTCGGAAAGCGGGTTGGTCTGGTCCATGAATTGCGAAAGCTGCGAGGAGCCGAAGAACTCGCGAATGGCCGCCATCACGGGCTTGGCGTTAATCAGGTCGTGCGGCATGGCCGTCGACATTTCCTGATACACCGACATCTTTTCCTTGATGGCGCGTTCCATGCGAACCAGTCCGATGCGGAACTGGTTTTCCAGGAGTTCCCCGACGGCACGAACGCGGCGGTTGCCCAGGTGGTCGATGTCGTCCGCCGAGTATCCGGCCGGGCTCTTGCGCAGCTTGAGCAGGTACTTGATCGATTGATAGAAATCTTCCGGTTCGAGCGTGCGCTTGTCGAGCGGAAGCTGCGCCACGGTACCCTCGGAGTGATCCGTGGCCATCGTGCCTTCGCAGCCGCGCACCACCTCGGAGCAAACCGTGTCCTCGCGCTTGCCCACGTGCATTTTTTCCTGGCCCACCACCAGGTAGAAATTCGCCGCGGGCAGGGAGCGCGCGTCTTCCAGCTCGATTTCCGTGGCCCGCTCCCCCACATGGTTTTTCAGCTTGGTGTAATAGCCAAGCTTGATGTTGAACTTCAGGCGGCCGACGCGCGAAAAGTCGTATTTGCGCGGATCGAAAAACATGCCGTTGAAGAGCGTGGTCGCCGTCTCGAGCGTCGGAGGATCGCCCGGACGCATCTTGCGGTACATCTCGATCAGCGCCTCCTGGGGCGTCTTGAGCGTATCGCGCTTCAGAGTCTGGCTGATGATCGGGCCCGCGTCGTCGCGTTCCGGGAAGAAAACGCGTACCTCGGAGATCCCGGAATCCTGAATGGAGTTGAGAACCATCGGCGTAATCTCGCTGTTCGCTTCCAGCAGAACTTCGCCCGTCGAGGTATCGATGATATCGCTCGCGCAGAAGCCGCCCTCGAGATCGTGGGCGGCCACCTCGACCTGGGTGACGCGGGCTTTCTGGATCTCCTTGAGGGCCGCCGCCGTGATCTTTCGCCCGGCGGGGACAAGGCTCTCGCCCGAGCGCGGATGGGTAATCGCCTTGGAAAGCTTGCAGCCCTCCAGGCCCGGTGAAACCTGCCAGTAAAGCTTCCGGTCCTTCAGCGCAATCGTTTCGATTTGATAGAAGGTCTTGAGGATCTCCGCGGCAGTTTTCAGCCCCAGCGCCCGCAAAAAGATCGTTCCCAGGAATTTGCGTTTGCGGTCGATGCGAACGTACAGGGTGTTCTTGGTGTCGAACTCAAACTCCACCCAGGAGCCGCGGTAGGGAATGATCTTGCCGAGGAAATACGTCTTGTTGGCGCTGGATTCAAAAAACACGCCGGGAGAGCGGTGCAGCTGGCTGACGATGACGCGCTCCGTGCCGTTGATGATGAAAGTGCCGTTCTCCGTCATCAGCGGAACTTCGCCGTAGTAGACCTCCTGTTCCTTGATGTCGCGGATGGTTTTCTGCCCGGTTTCCGCGTCCTTGTCATAGATCGTCAGCCGAATGGTAACCTTGAGGGG
>JACQNR010000053.1 GCA_016202975.1 Acidobacteriota bacterium | reverse complement strand
GATTTCATGTGGGTTAGATCTCCCGGCGGCCTTCCAGGGCCTTGAGCATCGTAACTTCGTCGGCGAATTCGAGTTCAGAACCAACTGGGATGCCCATGGCGATGCGGGTGACCCGGATGCCCAAGGGCTTGATGAGCTTGGAAAGATAGATGGCGGTCGCTTCGCCTTCCACATTGGGGTTGGTGGCGACAATAATTTCTTTAACCTGGCCGCCCTTGAGGCGTTCGAACAGGTTTTTCAACCTGAGCTGTTCTGGCCCAATGCCCTGAAGCGGGGATAGCGCGCCGTGCAGGACATGGTAGCGTCCATTGAACTCGCGCGTCTTCTCCACGTTCACCACGTTGTAGGGGGTTTCAACCACGCAGATCACTTCCTGGCTCCGTCCCGGATCGGTGCAATAGCGGCAGGGGTCGACCTCGGTAAAGTTGTTGCACTGGCTGCAGAACTTGATCTTGTCTTTGGCGTCAAGGATGGCGGCGGAAAGCCGCTCGGCGTCCTCGCGGGAGGATCGCTCGAGGTGAAAGGCGATGCGCTGGGCGGATTTCTGTCCTATCCCCGGAAGGCGCTTGAGTTCGTCGATCAGACGGGCGAGAGGTTCAGCGAAATCTTTCATCTCGAAAACCGAAATTCGAAAATCGAAGTTCGAAAATCGGGCTCTTTCACCAGTTTCGAGTTTCTAGTTTCGAGTTTCCTTCTTCAGGTCAGGCCGGGGATGTTCAAGCCGCTGGTCAGGTTTCCGACGCGGCTGGCCAGTTGTTCGTCCACTTTGCGGGTGGCCTCATTGACGGCAGCCATCACCAGGTCCTGGAGCATTTCGATGTCCTGTGACGAGAAGACTTCACGGTCAATATGAACGGAGACCAGGTGCTTCTGCCCGTTCATTTTCACCGTCACCATGCCTCCGCCGGCGGAGGCTTCGATGACCAGGTCATCCAGGTGCTTCTGGATCTGCTCCTGCATCTGCTGGACCTGTTTCATGATCTGCTGGAGCTGCTGCAGGTTTTTCATCACCTACTCCTGGCTCAGGTCTTTGACGTCCACGACCGTGCATTCAAACTTCTTGCAGATTGCCTCGACGACCGGATCATTCTCGGCGCGCTCACGCGCGCCGGGCCGCGCCACCGCTGCTTGCCCCTCTGGCTCTTCGAGTGTAACACAAATCCGCACGGGCTCGCCCAGCACCTGCGTGCAGATGGCGCGCAACTTCTCCGACTGCTCGCGAGTGCGAATCAGGTCTGCGAAGGTGGCCGCAGATTTGGGAAATAGGAACCGAACTTCGCCGTCTTCAAAGCGCCAGCCGGAGACATGATCGAGGCAGGAGCTCAGAAACTTGTTCGATTGCTCGAACAGCACACTCTTGATGGAGTGGAGTGGGTCATTGGACACGGCCGAAGTGGCGGGTTCCGCAAGAGCCGCGGGCAGGGGTGCTGCGGCAGAGGGACGCGGCGCGGGCGTGGCGGGTGAGGGCGCCGCCGGTGCGCTCATTCGTGAGGGTTCCGCCCGGGTCGGTTGCGCCGATGGCTCCTGAGCCTTGATCGGCGAACCGGCACCTCCGGATGGGGCGAAAGAGCCGCGCGGCACGGCCGAGGATTGTTTTGGAGTTGCAGCGGCCTGCCCAAGTTGCGCCAGCAGCGACTCGAGCGAGGCCAGACGGCGGGCGTGCACGAGCTTGAGCAGACCCATCTCCAGATGAAAGCGCGGCGCGAGCGAATAGCGAAGCTCTCCTTCGGTGCGAAGCAGAATCTGGAAGAATCGAGTCAGGTCTTCCTCGCTGAAGAGTCCCGCGAGTTGGCCCAGCGTCTTCCGCTCGTCGCTCGGAACCTGCAGCAGCGGGCTCGTCTCGCCGCAATTCCTGGCGATCATCAGGTTCCGGATGTAGCGGACGTACTCGCCCGCGAAGTGATTCAACTCATAACCCTCCGCGGCGAGTTCGTTCACCATCTCGAGCACGCGGCGGCCGTCCGCGGCGTGTACCGACTCGGTCATTTCCTTGAGCAAGCGAGTGGGAACGACTCCGAGCATTTGCCGCACCCGGCCCTCTTCAAGATTCTCACCGCACGCCGCAATCACCTGGTCGAGCAAGGAGAGCGCGTCGCGCAGGCTGCCTTCCGCGGCCTGCGCCAGCACGCTCAGGGACCCTTCATCGGCTTGAATCTTTTCCGCCTTGCAGATTTCCTGGAGGCGCCGAAAGATCTCCGAGTAGTCAAGGAGGCGAAAGGCGAAGTGCTGGCAGCGTGACTGAATCGTCGCCGGGAGCTTGTGCGGCTCGGTGGTGGCAAGAACAAAGAGCGAGCGGGGCGGCGGCTCTTCCAGCGTCTTGAGCAGCGCGTTAAAGGCCTCGGTGGTCAGCATGTGAACTTCGTCGATGATGAAGACCTTGTAGCGGTCGCGCGCCGGAAGATAGCGGACGCTTTCACGCAGCTCGCGAATCTCGTCGATGCCTCGGTTCGAGGCGGCGTCGATTTCGAAAACATCCACGGAATTTCCCGCCGCAATCTCCCGGCAGGAAGGGCATTCCCCGCAGGGCGTGACGGTCGGCCCCTGGACGCAGTTGAGCGACTTGGCCAGGATGCGCGCCGTGGAGGTTTTCCCCACGCCACGGCCGCCGGAGAAGATGTAGCCGTGCGCGACGCGGTTCGTCTGGATGGCGTTCTTGAGGGTATCGGTGACGAGGCGTTGCCCCACCACGTCATCGAACAATTGGGGGCGGTATTTGCGCGCGATGACTTGGTAAGACATGGGAATTGTGGATTTTGGATTTTCGATTTTAGATTGAACTGCCCCACGACCCCATTCGGGTACGGACCGCCAACCCTCCATTACCCCAATCGCAAATCCAAAATCTAAAATCCAAAATCGCTTGGTGCCAGACTTCGGGTTGATCTGCGGCACACGGAGAAGCTTACTACCGTTGCTTCCTTCCGGACCTGGCGGGGTTCGCAAGCATCCGTCGCACAGAGCCCGAAGTCTGACTCAATCGATCACATTTCAATCCAGTGAAAGCGGGCATCGGCCCGAACAAAATGGTAGCACGCCGTCTTGATTCGCGTCGACTTCTTTCCCCGGCGGAATCACCATGATGTCGCTCGACGCCGCGGCCTCCTCAATCCGGCAGACGCAACGCCGTCATGGCCCCCGTGCTGGTCCCCAAAGGCCGCTTGACCCGGTCATAACAATCGTCTAACTTGAACACATCTGAATCGAGAGCATGGATTCCAGAATGCGCTCCATTCGGAAACCCGCCTTGGGCATGCAAGCCCGCCCGGAGCGGAAGAGTGCCGTCTTGAATTTTGTCGGGAGGGTTGGAATATGAAACGGAAAACGTATTGGCCGGGATGGATCGCAGTCCTTCTGGCCGTTCTGCTTGTAGGCTGCCAGCCAGGCACGCAAACCACGGAAAGCACGGAGGGCGAAGGCGCCTCCAGTTCGTCAAGCAGTTCCTCAAGGAAGGCCGCGGCCGGCGAACCGATGACCGTGACCGTTCCCGCGGAGACCCCGATCAAGATCCGGCTCGGTTCCGCGATCAACACCGGCACCGCACAGAACGGAGCGGCTTTTGAGGGCACTTTGGCAGAGGCAATCTCCGTAGGCGGCACCGTCGTCGCGCCCGTCGGGAATACCGTGCAAGGTAAGATCACCAAGGTCGTGAGCTCCGGCCGGCTGAAGACTCCCGCCGAACTCTCACTTGTACTGACCTCTCTCACCGTCAAGGGCGGGAATACGGTGGATATTTCGACCAGCACATGGAGCATGAAAGGAAAGTCCCACGCCAAGCGCAATGTCGAATTTATCGGCGGCGGCGCTGGCGCCGGCGCGTTGATTGGAGCCTTGGCGGGCGGCAAGAAGGGCGCGGCCATCGGCGCTGCGGCCGGAGCGGGGGCCGGAACCGCCGGGGCGGCGGCCACAGGGAAAGATGAAATAAACCTTGCGCCGGAAACCGCGCTCTCCTTCAAGCTCGCATCGGCAGTTGAAGTCTCGGTGAGCAAGTAGAACGATCGCAGATTCAAGTCAGGGAAAAGAGGGAGGCAGGTTGAGGGCATCCTGCATCCCTTTATTTGTTGGCCTTGGCCCATTCAAGCGCCAGGTGGTCCTTTGAGGGGATGACGCGAAGCATGGTGGCCTCGGTCGAAGGCGGATGGGCCGCGACTTTGTTCTGCAGGTTGACGGTGCCGTCATCGGAATAGACCCGGACAGTCAATTGATGTGAGGAGAATGGAATTGAGGCGGTTTCAGTCAGCACGCCGCTGAAACCTTTCCCGCCGATTCCGATGAATCCCTTCTTCTTCTTGCCCAGTAGTCGCGCCTGATAAACCGTCTTGCCGTTTTCAGTCATCAGCAGCGTTGCCTGCTCAAACTCGTGTTTGCAATAAACAGTGATTGCGTTCGTAGACGTGGCGGGCATGGCGGGAGCAGGTGCAGGTTGAGCCGCGGCGACGGGCGTCGGAGCGGTCTGTGCCGAAGCCTGGGCGGGGACGGAAGGCTGTGTTGAACTCTTGGCGCCAGCTTCCGGCTTCTTGGTTATGGGCTTGGGGGATGGAGTTGCAGTGTTGGATTTGGGGGCGATATCGGGTCTGCCGGATTCGGCGGCCGGAGCCGGAGGCGGCGCGGGCGCTGCCGGTTGCGGGCTGGGCGGGGGTGCCGCATTCTCAGGTGCAGCAGACTGGCGCGAATACCATATTCCCGCCCCGATCGCCACGACTGCAACAAGCCCAATTACCGCGTAGATTGGAGCCGGCGATTTCTTTCCTGCAGGCAGTACCGCTGCCGGGACAACAGCCGTCTCCGCAACGGGCGCAGCCGCGGTGGCTGACGGCGGTTTGACCTCAGTGGGAGCGGGTGCGGGCGGCACTGCCGGTGACGATGCAGCCGGCGCATTGAGCGGCAAGGCGGCAGTCGGCTCTATCCCCGTCGGTGGCGCGGCTACTGGCGGCGGCGCCACCGGCAAAATAGGTTCCGTCGGCAACGGGCTTGCCAGAGCAGCGGGCGGCGCGACGGGTGCCGTCGGTGCGGCAGAAGGCGGTCGCAGGCGAATCAGTGGATGGGCGGCAGCGACTGTGCGCTCTGCTGCATGAATCTCCGAGGGCAATACTCGGGCCTGCGAGCGAGGCGGCCTGGCGCGGCGCAGGTCGTCGAGGTCTTCCAGGAATTCCCGCGCCGACCCGTACCGCTTGGCGCGATCTTTCGCCAGGCAACGCAAGATTACATAGTCATCCGCAGCGGTCAGCTTGGGATTGACTTTGCTCGGCAGCACTGGGTCTTCATAGACAATCTTGAACATGACGGCAGCCGTGTCGCCGACAAAGGGCTTTTCGCCCACCAGCATCAGGTAAAGCAGAATGCCCATGGAAAAAATGTCCGCCCGCGCGTCGATCTCCCCGCCCGTCACCTGCTCCGGAGACATGTAGGAAGGCGTGCCCATGATGGCCACGGTGCGCATGGCGCCTTGAGCCGCGATTTTGGCGATTCCGAAGTCCGTTATCTTGGCGCGGCCATCTTCCGTCAGAATAATGTTGGCGGGTTTCAGGTCGCGGTGAATGATCTGATTGCGGTGGGCGTAGTCGAGCGATTCGGCGACCTGCCGGATGATGTCGAACGCCTTCTCGGCGCCAATTTGCGGACTGGATATGAGAAGCTTCTCGAGCGTCCGGCCCGGAATGTACTCCATCACGATGTAACTCGAGCGTGTCGGTTCGTCCTCGAGGGCATCATGAATGGTGACGATCCCAGGGTGGGAAAGTCGGCCGGCGGCGCGTGCCTCTCGCAAGAAAGTCTCACGCGGACTGAGGGTGCCTTCTTCCACTTTGTCATCGAGCACGAGGACTTTGATGGCGACCATGCGGCCAATCGTCGGGTCGGAGGCTTTGTATACAACGCCCATCGCCCCGCGGCCAAGTTCCTCGACAACCTCATACCGCCCGATCTTCTTCATTCTTCCCGCTTCACGACAACCAATTGCAGAACATGGTTCCCTACCTTGAACACGGATCCGTCCTGGAGGGGAACGGATTCAATTCGCTTGTCATCGACAAAAGTTCCGTTGGTGCTTTCCAAATCTCTCAGCAGGACGCCGTCGGCGCTCGACTCCATCGCGCAATGGACGCGAGAAATTCTGTCGTCATTCAGGTTAACGTCGCCGTTCGTCCGGCCAATCAAAAAGCGGGGCTTGCTGACCGGAAAAACCGTCCCCTTTTCCTCTCCCTCGATTACTTTGAGGCTCATCTCGATGTTCGCGGGAATGATGAGCAGGTGTCCTTCTGGGCTGACCTGCGAGACAACCCGAGGCACTTTCTTCCGCGTCGGATCGAGGACGAAAGTCGTCAGCTTGGGGTTGACGACAATGGTCTCCCTCTTGCACGCCGGGCAGGCGATTTCCACCCTCTCCTGCTTGCCGAATATTTCCTCCTCCACTTGGAAGGGGTGTCCGCAGTGGCTGCAAGTTGCTTCCACGGTGTCCTTTCTAAACCTCAGGGTAAATGCCGCAACTCACCCCGTGCCGGATGTTGCGCAACCGTCTGGCATGCCCGGACTCAAACTTTTGGACAGTGAGGTATACCACAGTCCGGGTTGCAGTTGTAGTACCAGGTTAGCAAAAGGGTTGGAGGGTAAGAAGCAAAGAAAGGAGACGCGAGACGGTGGCAGCCAATGCCGGGGAACATCTACTGTCCGGACACTTTCTTTCTCAGGTCCTCGAGCTCCCGAAGCAAGCGGGCCTTGCGGCGCGCGATACTCCAGGCATAGAGCCCGAAGAGCAATGCCGTGAACGCATAGGCCGATATGAGATAAGGGCTACCCACGATCCTCCTTCTGGTCTTGCGGGGCACTCGCCCTTCGCGCTGCACTGAGCTCGCGCCGCAATCTGGCGATGGCCAGACGCTCACGGACAAGATAAGCGAAGAGGCACCAAAACGCGCCCGCGCAGAAATAAAGGGTCAGGCGCATCGCCGGCTCCAGCCCTGAGCCTTCGCCGCCGCCGATCACGGGCTGAGGATGTTGAGTCCGCCACCAGCGAATCGCCATGTAGTTCACCGGAACATCCACGAAGCCGATGATCCCCACCACAGCAGCGAGGAGCGCCGAACGGCCGGGATTAAATACGTAGCTGCGCAACATCAAGTAGGAGACATAGAGCAGCCAAAGGAGGAAGCTCATGGTGAGCCGGGCGTCCCACGTCCACCAGATGCCCCAGGCAGGCTTGGCCCAAAGCGGCCCGGTCACGATCATGCTGGTGCAGAACACAAAACCCACTTCGGCTGCGGCGTGAGCCAGGTCGTCCGCAGCTTGTGACCGCTTCGCCAAAAAAATCACACTGCCCACAAAGACAATGAAATAGGCCAGAAACGCCGTCCAACCCGCGGGGACATGAATGTAGAAAATTCTCTGGACTTCGCCCATGGTGGCTTCCCGCGGGGCGTAGAAGAATATCATCCAGACCGCGATGAGAAGCCACAGGATCGTCACTCCAAGATGAATCATCCGTGCGGGTTGATTATTCATGGGCACAATGGGATTGGTGCATGAATTGCACGCCCCGGAACAGCTTACTCTTCCAGGACGTATTCGAACAACAAGTACGATAGCACCAGAAAGATGATACAGAACGCGATCAATAAATTCACCCAATCGGCGTAGACGGCGAGCGGTTCTCCGCGCAACGCCCCCGTGGTTCCTTCTATCGACGCAATGAACGCTGGAACTGCGACGGGGAATTGCAGCACGGGCAACATCACTTCCCGCATTCGAGTATTGGCGGATATGGCGCCAAAGATCGTGCCCACCGCAACGTAGCCGAGCGTCCCAAGTCCGGTCACCAGCGAAAAAAGTCCCAGGACCGGAATAAATGAGAAGTTATACCAAAGTGACACGGCGAAAACGATCACCACTTCCGCCACCGTCATGAAAAATAGATTGGCGAGGAGCTTCCCGGCATAGATGGCGCCAGGGTCGGCTGGCGTAAGGGTGAGTCCTTCCAGACTGGCATTCTCACGCTCCGCCGCAAACGAACGGTTGAAGCCGAGAACGCCCGCGAAAGCGAACGCCACCCAGAGCAGGCCGGGCAATAGCCGCAACGACATCTCTCTCGCCGTCTCAAACGCGAAGTTAAACAGAAAGACGACCAGCACGCCGAAGACGCACATCGAGGCAAGCGTCTCGCGGTGCCGCCACTCGACGCGCAAGTCCTTGACGAAGATGGCCCAGATGACGCGAAGCGTTTGCATGGGTCAGCGATGAGCCCTCAGTGCTCAGGAAGCAACGAAACTCGAAACTGGACAGCCGGGCCGTCTTATACTCAGTACCCCTAACAGTAACTGCTCTCGTCATCTTCCCAATTTCCAGTTTCCAATTTCCAATCTTCAATTTTCAATCTTCAAATTCCTTATTCCCAACGAATCCAATGGCGCCATGCCGAGTGGGCCGTCGAATTGCACACGCCCCGCCGCCATCACCACCAGCCTTCGTGCCAGGGATGCGCCCTGATCGAAATTGTGCGTGGAGAACACCACCGTCTTTCCTTCCCCCGGCAGGCGGCGGAGAAGTGCTTCAAGTTTTTCCACGGACGCCGCGTCGAGGCCGGTAAAAGGCTCGTCGAGCAGAATAAAATCGGGATCGTGCAGGAGGGCCCGGGCGAGCGTCGCGCGCTGCTGAAGCCCCCGCGAGAGTTTGCGGATGGGCTCATCGGCGCGGTCCTCGATGGAAAACGTGGCGAGCGCGGCGGCGACGCGTTCCTTAAGTGCAGTGAGTCCGAAGAGCGTTCCGGCCAGCTTCAGGTTCTCGCGCGCCGTGAGGTCGCCATAAAGGAATGTCGCGTGCGACACAAAACCGATGCGCGCTCGCGCCGCGGCGGGGTTCGAGTGAATCTCCTCGCCATTGAAGAGGGCGTGTCCTTCGGCGGGCCGCGCCAGTGTACACAGGGTTCGCAGCAGGGTGGTCTTCCCCGCGCCGTTCGGTCCATAAATGAAAATGGATTCGCCGATCTCGATGCGCAGGGTGACATCTCGCAGCGCGGCAAGATCGCCAAAATACTTGGAAACGTTGCGGAGTTCCAGGCCGCTCTTAGCGGGGGACGTTTCGGGTGGCATACGACTCGGCGAGGGCGGGCGGGATCTTTCTCAAGATCGCGGCCACTTTCGCCTTCAGTTCAAGTCGCTCCTTCCAGTAGGCTTTTTCGGGCACCTTGCCGCTTTCGCGGAGGTCGTCGAGGTCGGCAATGGATTTCAGCAAGGCGTCGAGCCGCTTTTCAACGTCCTTCCGTGCGGTGCTCTCAGGTTTGTGCTCTTCGGCCGACTTCCACTCTTTGGCCGTGCGCACTCCCAGCGCCCAGAGCAGGACGAGGAGCATGCAGAGCGTCATCAGGATGCCCGAGCGAGTCGCGGAATTGGGCTCTGTGCGAACCTCGCCTTCCTGCTCCGAAGCTTCACTGGCTGCCGATCCTGCTTCTCCACTGACGCGCGCGGCGAGCACCGTCCCTCCGGCAAAGTCTGAGGCCTCATATTTCTTCAGGCCGGTCGAGGAATCGACGCCCGCCTCATGGAAGAGAGGAGACTCCACCGCCAGAGTCGCAGGCGAAACGAGTAGCTCCGCGCGTCCGATGGGATAATCTACACTTGAATCGACCGCGACTGATCCCGCACCGTAATCCGCTTCATAAGAGACCATGACGACGGTCGTGCCGGGCTGAAGCGCATGGTTGATATAAAGCTCGCCCGGAGAGGCGCCATCCTGGATCGCCACGGGGATGGGCATATTCATCTGGCCGAGCACCGCGGCGGTTGGAGACTCGGCACTCTTTCCAACTCGAAAGCGGAACGTCCCCCCCGAATTCGCAAACGTCCTGGGTGGGTCGGAGGCGTTTTCGATGGCGAAGAACTCCTGCACGCGAGCCCTCGCGCCTACTGCCTCCACGACGACTCGCGCCGACCGGATACGGAGCCCCGGTAAGGCATCCGCAGCTTCATAGACGACGAGACGGGTCGGAGTCGAGCCCTCGACGCGGGCGCGGTAATTCACCCCCTGAAACACGGATTGGATGAGGAAGAAAGCCCCGCCTTCGCCGCCCGCCGTCGAGAGAGAAAACCGGCCGTTCGAATCGGTCAGGTTCGACGATGCCTCGCGCATGCCTGCACCGCCGACCAGTAATTGCACTTTCTGGTTTGGAACGGGTTGGCCCGTAGTCCCGTTCACCACCGTGCCTTCAAGCTTCCCCAGCGCAGCGGCCGGCGGGGGCAGGGCCGCCAGTCCGGCAATTACGACGAAAAGGACGATGACATCGCGCACTAATGGAAGCTGAGTCTGGATGGGACTCAGAAACTTTGGGCTCAATTCAAACCTTCCGCTCGCGAGGCACGATGGCCGCCCCGCATTCTCCACAGAATTTGACCGGCAAGGGATTCTCAAAGCCGCACTTGGGGCAGGTGTAATCCGGCACACTTTGGGTAGAAGGGCGGGCGCGGCGTGCGGCGACCGCGCGCTCAATGAAGGCCTCTTCTGTGCTGGTGATCTCGAGGTCCTGCGAAACGGCCATAAGCTGTGCGGCCTCCGCCGTATAGTCAAGGCGCAAAGCATTGTAGTCATCCGCGGAAAGTTTTCCCGCTTTGTACTCGAATTCCAGGTCCTGAAGGTTTTCGTAAAGGACCAGGCGCCGCCGTTTGAGGTCGATCTGAGGTGTCACATCGACCGGAAGCATCGAGGCGGATGCCGTCTCTGGCGCGAGGAGCGGCGCAACTACGAGGACCAGCAGTGTAAGCGTTATGAGGATGCCTATGCCGAGTAACATAAGTTAAAGATAAATTTCTGGGTGCTGGGGGACTAGGTTCCGGGCCGGTCGTTCTGGAAGGAGCAGTTTGCTCCCTCGCCCCTGTTAAACCCTCGTACCCAGCCCCGATTCCTTTATTTCAGCTTCCAGCGCAGCCAGCACCTTGGGATCAACCTCCGTCGCGGGCGATGCGGTGGGGGCTTCCCTCGGGCGACGCCATCGTCGCACGAGGAGAATTACGACCAGAAGACCAAAGATCAATCCCAGGCCCGGCAACACCCACGCGACAATGTTGAAGCCCGTTGTGGGGGGCGCTGCGAGAATCTTCGTTCCGTAACGCGCTGTCAGCGCCTGTAGAATTTCCCGTTCGCTTTTCCCTTGCGCGATCAATTCCTGGATCGCAGCTTGCACCTCGTCGTGGGTCGAGCAACCCTGGTGCGGGCACTGGTTGAGGATGGCCACGCAGCCGCACAAGCACATCACCTTGTCGCCCACGGATTTGACCGTCGGCGCCGGTCCCTCGCCGCGCATGACCGCGGCGGCAAGCAACAGGGTTCCGAGAGCGGCGACGAAAAGTTTATTTCGCATGGGCGACCTTTGCAGCAACTTTCTGCTCCTGACGGATTTCCGCCATCTGGCGCTCGGCGCGGCTCGGAACGAGCGCGAGCAGCGTCCCGAAGAACATGACAAAGCCGCCGATCCAGACCCATCGCACCAGAGGGTTGACGAAGACTTCCACGACGGCTTTACCCGTCTCCGGATCTTGTCCGGCGAGCACCGTATAGAGGTCCTCGGAGAAGCCCGACCGGATCGCGACGTGGCTGGTCGGCTG
>JACQNR010000451.1 GCA_016202975.1 Acidobacteriota bacterium | reverse complement strand
CATTACCACGATGCAAGAGGCGAAGGGGTGCTTGCACTGGTCACCTCCGACTTTTACCTTGCAGACATGACTGTCAACCACGGAAACAGTGGAGGTCCTGTGTACGACGCGTCGGGCGAGGTCATTGGTATAGTTTCTGGGTTTAGAGTGGCAGATATCGAAAAGGTTGTCGGGGGGGCTTGGCAGAACACGCCCGGGGCAGAGGGCGACTACGGTTACAACTCGCACCTTGCGGTTATCGTACCCATCGCACACGCCCAAGTACTCATTCATGACTACGCACGGGATTAAACTGCCGTCGAAGTGACCAGATCGATAGCGCTGTCTCTGCGGCAGCCGTGTCGCTCGCACGGCCCATCACCGACAACGTACAACTCACAACTCACCACCCACAACTCACAACCCACAACTGACTACTGCTATAATCCGACGCGATGCTTGCGGAATTTGCGGCGGTATTATTTCGGGATGCGTCCAGGGCGGAAGCGAACCTGGCCCAGCTGGAGAAGAAGCTAGCCCCCGGCCTGATGTCGCCGCTTGCCTCCTTGCTGGAGCGCTCGCCCGATCCAGACGGCGCGCTGAATCTCCTAGAGCGCTGGGCCGAGACGGCCACCGCCGAACACCTCCGCGACATCGAGCGCTTTCCGACTGCGCTGACCTACCTGGTAGCGATCTTCGGCTACAGCGCCTTCCTGGCGGAGACATTCCTCGCCGAACCAGGCCTGGCCATTCAATTCGCGCGCGACCGCAACTTCACCAAGCTCAAATCCAAAGAAGACCTGATGCAGGACTACGCGCGCTTCGCGACCACCAGCGCCGACCCGTGGCTTTCGTCGCAACTGTCCCGCTGGAAGCGGCGCAACTACCTGCGCATCGTTCTCAAGGACGTGTTGGGGCTCTCGACGCTGGGCGAAACCACGGCGGACATTTCCGCGCTTGCCGACGTCATTCTGACCAACACCCTGTTCTATTGCGACCAGGAACTCGAGAAACGGTACGGCCAGCCGCAATACCGCGACACGCAGGGACGCATCGCGCGCGCCGGGTTCAGCATCCTGTCGCTCGGCAAGCTGGGGGGCAACGAGCTGAATTACAGCTCCGACATTGACCTTCTGTTTCTTTACTCACACGACGGAGAGACGTCCGGCGGCAGTGAATCTTCTTCCGTCATCACCAACAAGGAGTATTTTGTCCGACTGGCCCACGCCATCACGCGCACGATCACGCAAGTGACGCCTCACGGGATGATCTTCCGCGTCGACCTTCGCCTGCGGCCGGAAGGCGACCAGGGGGATCTCGCCATCTCGCTCAAGTCGGCGCAGGAGTATTACGAACATCGCGCGCGTGACTGGGAGCTTCAGATGCTGATCAAGGCGCGAAATTCGGCCGGCGACGCCAGGCTGACGCGTGCGTTTCTGCACGCCGTCGATTCCCATATCTATCAATCGCCCTCGGATTTTGAGGCGATTGAAAGCGTTCTGTGGGCGCGGGAGAAGATTTCGCAGAAGCTGCGCGAAAGCCGCGACGACGCAATCGACATCAAGCTCCATCAGGGTGGCATCCGCGATATTGAATTCCTCACTCAGTGCCTGCAGCGGCTGCACGGCAGCGAAGATCCCTGGGTTCGCTCCGGCGGGACCCTCTTCGCCTTGCGCAAACTGAATGACAAGAGCTGGATTTCCGACCGCGACTTTGCAATGTTGACATCCGCCTACGATTTCCTCCGCCGCGCGGAGCACCGCATTCAGCTCGAGATGGGGCAGCAATCGCATCGCCTCCCGGCCGAGCGCGAAGCTCTCGACCGTCTGGCGCGCCGCGTGGGCATTGAGCCTGAGGCGGGTAAGTCCGCGGGTGACGCTCTGTTGCGCCAGGTCCACGAGTCCTTCGGACGCGTCACGGAAATCTACCAGCGGGTGATTCACCAGCGGGCCGTGCGCCCGGGAACTTTGGCCTTCAACCTCAAACCGCTGCCGTCCATGCCCGGCGATCACGGGCCCTATTCGTTTGACGCCACTCTTGACTATTTGAGCGCGCAGGCACCCGGCCTTTCCACCATCGCGCGCGAAGTGCGCTTTCCCGAACGCGCGAGGAAGAACATCACCCGGTTTCTATCCGCGCAACTGGCGAGTTCGGAATCTTTCGAGATGCTTCGCGAAGCGCCCTTGAGGCTGCGCCGGGCGCTGGAAGTAATCGCCTCGAGCGACCATTTGGGTGAACTCCTGATCTACCATCCTGAGGACCTCGCGGCGCTCGATGCGTTGTCGCAACCGGATTCAGGGCAGGCATCAATGCAGCTGGCAATGGGTCTTCACGAGGTTGCGCGTCACCCGGTTTCACCCTTTCCCTGGGCGATGGAAACGGGCGTCGGCACAGACGATAAAATGGCGCTGCTGCGAAGAAATTTCCGCCAGCGCGCCATTGAACTTGGCGCGACGGATCTGCGCGGGATGGACTCCGTGTTCGAGTCCCTGGGCCGGTGGTCATCGCTCGCGTCGCGTTCGATCGCCAGCGCTTTTGCCATGACCTCGATCGGAGAGGGAAATGCCTGGGATGCATTAATGCGCCGATACCAGGGACACCTACCTTTTGCCATCTTGGGTCTGGGCCGGCTGGGCCTGGCGGAATTTGATCTGGCCTCCGACGCGGATTTGATCTTTGTGGCCGCGCCCGAACTCAGCCGGGAGGACCTTTTCTATTGCACCCGGCTGGCGGAACGGGTAATCGACACACTGGCCAGCTACACGGGCGACGGCATGGTGTTCGCAGTGGATACGCGCCTCAGGCCGCGGGGCGGGGAAGGCGAACTCGTTGTGACATCCGACGGCCTGATTAATTACATTCACGAGGGTGCGCAGGTTTGGGAAGCTCTGACCTACCTCAAAGCTTGCCCGGTGGGGGGAGACGCGATCCTCGGCGAGGAAATTACAGCGCGGGTGGCGCGGGCGGTGTTCGAGCGCTTCAGCGCTTATCCCGCTTTGGCAGGAGAGCTGCGTGAAATGCGTAGCCGGCTCGAAAAGGAATTGCTGGTTCCTCCTTCCAATACCAAGACCGCGCCCGGTGGTTATTACGACGTCGAGTTTGTCGTCTCCTCGGTGCTGCTGCGGAATCGAATGGCCATCCCTCCGGGCACAAATATCGCCGGAAGAATCAAGGCACTGCACTCCGCCGGTCTGATGGCTGTTGAGGATGCTCTGATTCTCCGCGACGGTGCAGCTTTTCTCCGTTCGGTGGATCATGCCGTGAGGCTGGTGAGAGGCAAGGCTGCACCCGGACTGCCCGAACACGTCGGCCATGCCGCGGCCATTGAAGACTTGGCCCGCCGGTGGGAACTTACCCGCGCGGGAGAATCGCTTTCGACCCGCTTGCGCGACATTCAGCAACAAGTTCGCGCGGCTTACCATCGACTCACATCGTCATTAACGTAGGGGCACGGCGCGCCGTGCCCTTACAACACTGCATTCGAGTCAAACTCTTAGGGAAGCCTTGGTACATCGTATCCCCCCTGGGGAGAGGGGGGAAGGGGTCGAAGGCGTGCGTCGAGACGATAATCGAGGAAGGTAGGAGGAAGCAAGCAGACGGCAACAGGCAGGCGGGGGTCGAGCTGCTGGATGAT
>JACQNR010000444.1 GCA_016202975.1 Acidobacteriota bacterium | reverse complement strand
TTTCTAGGCACCTCACTCCGTGAGCATATAAACGCACTGCGGGCGGACATGAGGTGCTTTACGCCCGCCGACCGTCGTTTTCAATTTTCCTTTGTTTTCAAAAACATCCTCGCTTCGTTCCTGAGGTTTTTGAGTTAGGCCTCCGAGTTCCGGCTTCACGACGCCTTCGGAGCTTCACGCAGAGGCGCAGAGCCCGCAGAGGCTTCCGTGGCCTTTGCGGCTTCACATCTCTGCGCCTTCGCGCCTTGGCGTGACGTTTTCAAAGGGCACGGCGCGCCGTGCCCCTACTGCAGTCATCCCGATCCTTTGTTTTCAACAATATCGTGGCTTCGCTCCTCGAGTTTTGCGCTTCGCCGTGCCTCGACCCACTGGCCGGCCCGACGGACGGCGCACGCCAACCCGTGGTCCGTCCGGCAAGTGCTAGCCTAGATATGTAGCATATAATGCCAGGGCGTGCAAGGGGCGCCGGTTGGGCGCTGTTTGCTGCTGGAGAAGGACTTTGTGGCCGTCAGGGTCGGCAGCGGAAGGGTAGTGCCGACCTTCAGGTCGGCATACCTCCAATTGTGCCGGGCTAAAGCCCGGCGCTACATGGGCAACATAAGGCACGGTCGGCGGAAGGGTGGACAGGACCTTCAACCTGTCCCGCGAGAGCATCAGTAAGGCCACGGCGGTTTCGGCCCGTAAGTGACATAGCACTGTCCGTCGAGGCAGAGCATTGGATCGTTGGTCTTGGGGTGGTTCCGTTTCTGCAACTGATAAGTCACGGGGCCTTGCTGTTGGGAGTTTACATTCACTGTGGACCCATTGACTCGCCATGTCCCACGGTCGTAAGACTGCGACGCCGTCCCCCCGTACACGTTGCTATTGCTTGACTCGCCGCTGTATTCATAGGTCCCGTCGGGATTCAGGACGAAGCACGTGCTCGATGACGAGCTGACCTGGCCCGTATCGCTCACATTGATATAGCACCACTTGCCGATCATGTCCTGCGGGATGGTGCCACCGCCGGGCGACCCTCCGGCCCTTCCTCCGGCTCCTCCTGCACCGCCCGTGCGCGTGTAAATGACGGTCTGTCCCTGGATCTGCACGGTCAGTGTGTTCCCGCTGAGGGAGTAGGGGAACGGAATCGAACCATCCTGAGCGATCAATGTCAAAGTTGAACCGTCGGTGGTGTAACGAAATCGCTGGCCATTGAGCATGGCTGTGCCGTCTGGATTGAGTTGGAGCGTGCTACCCTGCTGATTCCGCCAATTTCCGGTCAAGCCACCGCCAGCACCGCCGCGGGAACCCCCGGCATTACCTCCAAAACTTCCGGCGTCGTCACCTTCCTCGCCCCCTTCTTCGCCGCCGCTCACGCCCCCCCCACCAAACCCGCCGCGGCTCGCGGGAACGCCGCCGCCACCGACACCGCCTCCCGACGCCGGCTTCGCGGGTTCTGCCGCAGCAGAACCCAGCCGTGTAAAAACTTTCGGCTGCGTCATATCCGCGCTTTTGACGCTCAGACTGTTCCCCGCAAGGACGGCCTCGTACATGATGGTCGAGCCGCCCTCGAGCGAAAGGCTCAGGATGCCCTGGTTATACGTCCAATGGAGTTCCTTTCCGTTGACTTCGCCGGAGCCATCGGCGTTGAGCAGCAACGTGGAGCCGCCTTGCTCGGTCTTCGACTCCCACACGCCGGCGATGTTGCCCGATTTCCCGCTCCGCGCCTGTCCGGCCACAAGGGTTTGAGTCGAAACACCCAACGCGAGAAGAACAGAAAACACCAAGGCCCAATCGATCGCTCGATTCCCTTTCACGTCCCCCTCCTTCTGCAAATTCCTTTTCCCAAAAGAGTTAATGAGACGGCTGGGATAGACTGCGAGGCTCATTTTCGATGCCCTGAGGGCCAAAGTCAACCGAAGCGTTCCGGAACGGCTTTCTCGCGGCCGGCTATGCCGCGCCCAGCAGTCTGCGTTCAAGGGATTGCCGCCGGTGTACCCACAGAATCGCAACGGCAACGCGAGGCAATGACTCGAGCGAAGGAAAGGCGAGATACCGCGCTTCCCACACGGGATTGAATTTCTTTTTGAACTGAAATAGCGACTTGTACTCGTAGATTCCCCGGACATTTTCAAACAGCAGCTTCACGCCCCGGTCGAGAAGGGTGAACTCGTCCTCCGGGCTGACGTTGGCCAGGGGCGCATTGGAGAGGCTCGCAAACCGGCGTCCCTGCTTCTGGAAGTGCAGCAGCGATCGGCCGATGAGAAAGTCCATCACGCCCTTGGGCGCATCGGGTGCGTAGCGCATCATGTCCAGTGCCCGGCCCCCGTCCGCGAATGACCGCCATGTCACGAAGCCCACTACGCGGTTTCCGTGCATGGCGACAAAAAAATTCTGAGCGGCAAGCGTGACAGGATCAAACTTGCCCATGGTAAATCCCATCTCAGCCACCCCCTTCCGTGAAAGCCACTCCTCCGAAATGACCTGCAACTGATCCTGAATCTCGTCCGGGAAGGGGCTCGTCAGGAGTTCGACGCGAATCCCGGGATTTTCCCGTTCCACCTTGGTAATGGAATTTCGTACCTTCTTCAGTTTTGGACCGCTCAAGTTGAAATCGGTCAGGGCAATTATCGCCTCCTCTGCAATCTTCAAAGTACGCAGCCCGCAGGCGCGATAAACGGCGAGGTCGTCCGCCGCGACCTCATAGAAACAGGGGAGCCAGTCGTGCTTCCGGCAAAAAGCCAGGAACTCATCCACCGCGGTTTCCAGGGATTCCCGTGGCCCTATCGGATCGCCCACCGTAATCGCCACCCCGGTCGAGACTCGGTACGCCACCGTGGAATCGCCCTTAGACGTGAGGAAGTGACTGTTACCGGGTTCGGCGGCAAAGGTGGCGAGAGTGCGATTGGCGTGCCGCCGAATGATGTCGAGTGCACTCGGCAACGCGGGATCGAGCCGCCGCAGGATCACGGGACGAAGCAGCAACCACACCAGTACCAGCCCTGACCCGACAGAAAGCCAAGCGATGGAATCCAGAAATTCTCTGGCGTGAGGTGAGAGCGGTTGGACGCCGGGGGAGTCGCTGAGCAGCGCGGCGAGAATCGTCGAACGGATTGCCTGCCCGATCCCAAAAGGCGGGCTGATCGCGTGGCGCAAGTGGAACTGGCCGACCGACCCGTAAACAAGAATGGCCAGGATGAAGATTGGAGCCAGCGCGAGCGAACGGCGCGTCGCCATGGGGTCGCTGCCGGCAATGAAGGAATGCCGGGCGAGAATCAGGTAGATGAGCAGTGAAAGCAGGGGGATGACAAATATCACGTGAATGTCTCTGACCAGGTGCAGCGCGAGCGACGCAGAGACGATTCCCGTGGCGAGTTGCCAGGCGCGCCGTTTGCCGCGTCCCAGTCCGCGTCCGAGGGCAATCAGGAGAATTCCGGAAAGCACCAGCAAGGCGCGGCTGCCCTGGTGAACCTCCAGAGGCAGCCATTCCGCCCAGGGACTTCTGACGAAATGGTGGCGCGTCCAGAGACCGTCGAGAATATCAATCGCGCCACCCAGTATCACCAAACTGGCGACCACGCGATGAACGATATGGGGACGGGGGCGGAAGGGCATGGGAAATCAGCTCTGGGATTTCGCGGCAAGCGCCTCGAACCAGCTGAGGGCCCTTTCGAGTGCCTGCCAGAAGGCTTGGCGCTGACCATCAAAGTGATGACCATCCGCCTCGATCAGGGCGAGTCGCTTGGGATCCTGCGCGCGGGCAAAGATTTCCCGCGCGGTGGCAAGGGGAACGAATTCATCGCGAGTGGATTGAATGCTCATGAGCGGCACTGGAGCGAGTTTCCCCACATAATCCTTGCTGTTGAATGTCGGCTCATTGGGAACTTTGTGCGTCAGGTAGATCGTCGCGTCACTCCAGCGCCAGGCGAGTTCGTTCAATTCCGGAATCCCAATCGCCACCACTCCGCGCAAGTCCGGGCGTAAGCCGGAATCGAGGCCTCCCAGAACCGCCAATCCTGCGCCCTCCGACCATCCGACCAGAATGATCGCCTTGGAACCGGCCTGGGCCTTCGCAAACTGCGCAATCGTCCCGAAATCTCCGGTGATTTGGGCGGGTTCGAGGGCTTTGGGTTTGCCCAGGGATTCGAGATAAGCTTTGCAATCCACGCCCACCACGGTGTGCCCGCGGTCGGCGAGATATTGTGCAATTTCGGTGATGAATCCGTGCCAGCCGCCATCGCCGGAAACGACAATCACTGCGGGCCGGTCTGTCTTATGAGGGTCGGGGGTATAGACATAGAACGTCTGCTCGGCGCCGCGAATTGGGAAATTGACACGGCGAGGCCCGGCAACGACAAGCGCCTGTCCGAGGAACAATAGCGATAAAGCAGCAAAGACGATAATTCGCGCTGCGCGCATCACAACTCCACTTTCGCACGGCAGCCCGCACGCAACACGGGGCCTGTACGCACCCGGCCAAGAGGCCTTATGTGGAGGTTTGTTCCGCGGCGC
>JACQNR010000459.1 GCA_016202975.1 Acidobacteriota bacterium | reverse complement strand
TTGATAACACCCCCCGTAGTCGGGAAATTGACGGAGTTCGTTACCCCGGTGATATACGCATTGTTCGCGGCATCGACGGCAATGCCGTTCCCCTGGTCATTGCTGTTGCCGCCCAGGTAGGTCGAGTAGGTGAGCGCGCCAAATCCGCCGCCGGAGGTCGCGAACTTCGAAACAAACGCATCGGCGTTTCCGCCGAAAGCGCCCTGAAAAGCCGCGCCAGCTGTAGGGAAGTTGGCCGAATATGTCAAGCCCGTGACATAAGCGTTCCCATTGGCGTCTGCGGCGACGGCCAGAGCCAGCTCTTCATTGAAGCCGCCGAAGTCGGCGACCATGAGAAACGAGGAGCCCGACGCGCTGATCTTGAACAGATAGGCGTCGATCCCGCCGCCGCCGAGTGGTCCCAGATCGGGTTCATCCGTTGATCCCACCACGTACGCGTTTCCGTTACCGTCCACAGCGATCCCGAACGCCCGGTCATTCGCGCCGGCGAAGCCGAGCAAGATTGGCACGAGGTTGTCGCCCACTACGATGAGCTCGTAGATTGGAGGGCCTTGATGGCCGATGAAGGAGGAATAGACGAGCGCCGAGCCTTCCGGATTGAGCTTGGTGATAAAGCCGTCGGACTTGAGCCTCCCCTTGTTGAGGATCGCATCGCAAAAACCATCGTTACCGCAACCGGGGTCCGCAGCCCCGAGACTTCCGGGAAAGTCCTGGGATATGGTGGTGCCGGTGACATAGGCGTTGCCGAACGTATCCACGGCGATTCCGTTGGCGCGCTCATCGAGGCTCCCGCCCAAGTAGGTAGAATAATATAGGGTCGAGCCGTCCGGGCTGATCTTGGCGACGAAGGCGTCATCGGGAAAGTCGAACGGACCGCCCGCGTTGGGTTGCAACGGGTGCGCCGTGGGTAAATCAACGGAGTCGGTCTCGCCGGCAATGAACGCCGCACCATCGCTTGACAATGCGATAGCGTTCGCGGCGTCAAGCTGGGTCCCGCCGAGATAGGTCGAGTAGGAAAGCACGGGGTCAATGACCAAGGGAAGCGACCGGTCGTAGGCGCCGACTTCGAAGCCCACACGATTATCAGAGAGGAGGACGTAGCGACCGTCAATGTTTTGCCGACTGCTGCTCCGAGGTTTCTCTTGATAGGCGAGCGGCTTGTGGAACCGGACTTCGCCGCCTTCAAGCGCAATCACCAGGTCTCCGTTCTCATCGAGGCGCACCGACGCGCCCTCACCCGGCCCGCCGGGCCACCCTCTCCCTCTGGGAGAGGGGCGGGGGGCCAGGGGGCTGTTTACGACGTCCAACTCAAAACGGATGGCGCGCGGATTCGCGCCGGGGGCAACGACAAAATCATATTCCAGCTGGCGTCCCTGTCCGTAGTAAACCAAGTCCACACCTGGATAAACCTGCTTCGCGACCACGCGGCGGTAATTGGGAATATTGGTGCGCCACTGGGATGCATCTTTGCCGATGAAGTAATTGCTGATGCCGGGGAGCTTTTCCGCGCCCTCGAGCGCCGCAGTCTGACTCGCGTCTACCAGCCTCATGCGGAGTACATCAGGCACGGGTGCCGAGTTTCGGTTTTCGAATTTCGAGTTTCCAGATTCCAGTTTCGAATTCACGGTTGCCGACTTCCGCAGCGAGAGCACCGTCTCTTTCGAGGTGAGGAAGATCCGATAGCCCCGACCGCGTGCGAGGAACTCCACCTGCGGATCGGTCTGGCCGCGGTTCGGCTCGAAGCTGAGGGGAAGCTGGCCGTAGTTCTTCGTCACTTTGGCGCGCATCGCGGGATCGGCCGAAGGCAAGGATGAATGCTTCGCGGGAGCGGCCGGCGTCGCCGCCCAAAGGCTGGTTGAAAATCTCGTGCTCACCATCTGGAATGTCAAGACGGCCAGCGCCCCCGCCAACCACGCGGTTCGCGCATGCCTTCCCGCGAGAAAACGAGATGCCAACATGATCACCTGCTGACTTTTCATAGAATTTGTCCGGCCAACCAACGTTTTCATGCCATCTTCGCGGCAAATTATAGCACGGGGGTTGCCGAATAAAAGGGTTTTTAGTGGGACGTTACCGGTTTGAAAACAGGCCGTTGTTATATGCCCCAGAACACGGACATGACCTGGGCCCGAGCGTGGAGCTGTGCAACATTCACCCTTGGAATCCGACGGATGGGGCCGAAGCCCGCCGGGTTCTCGTGTTGGCAATTCTCAACAGACGTCAATGCGTTTCGACACCGCTCGCGGCTTTGACGTGGGAGTGGTAGGTCTTGAGCCACTCGGCGCGTTTGGCCAGCACGTGCTTCTTCGCCGCCTCCATTGATCCGTACACGCGCTTTCCCTTGATGAGGTTGCAGGGCTGGCACGCCGTCACCAGGTTCTCCAGGTGACGGCCCCCGCCGCGCGCGTGGGGATGGATGTGATCCACGGTCAGGATTAACCAATTCTCAAAACTCTGCAGCCCATCCAAGCCGCAATACCGGCATGTGAAGTGATCGCGCCTAAAGACCTTCATCGCGTCCTCGCGCGGAAGGCGCGGGGCGCCAAACAGAAATTTCTTAATGTGATGGATCGGCATGTTCCCCCCTCTTGAGGCTGGAGCTCTTCATGGCGGGACCGCCTCGGTATGAATTGTGTTGGCGCAAGGGCATAATCCCCCCCGCCCTGTGCCCATCTTACCCCTCCCCAAACCAGTTTGGAAGCGCAATGCGGCGGCCAAACTCTTGGGGGTTGTCGAGGCCAGTCATTCCTGGTGAAACGATCGACTTGTCCCGACCCGCCGTGTGTGTTTCTCCATTGTCATCGAGGCAGCGAGATGCGGAACGTCGTGCCGCGGCTGACTTCGCTCTCGAAATCAATTGAGCCGTTGTGGAGTTGGACGATGCGGTAGGCCATGGCGAGGCCGACGCCGCTGCCTCCCGGCTTGGTGGTGAAGCAAAGGGTAAATATCTTGGGGCGCACTTCCGACGGAATGCCCGAGCCGTGGTCAGAGATCTCGAGTTCGACGCGCCCTGGAAGCGTGCGCGGTGTGACGGTAAGGTCACCTCCGGTGGGCATGGCCTGGCAGCCGTTCAGGACGAGGTTGAGCAGAGCCTGCTTCATCAGGTCGCGGTCGAGTATGAGCCGGGGCAGCACACCATTTGCTTCAAAGCGCATGCGGACACCGTTCGCCTTTGCCTGGGGTTCGGCAAGCGTAAAAACGTCGTGCACGAGCCGTTCGAGGTCCGTCTCCGCGGGACGAAGCTCGAGGGGCCTCGTGAAATCGAGAAAAGTCTTCACCACACGGTCGAGCCGCCGGATTTCCTCGCCTAGGATGTCGAGCTGGGGTTTGACTTTCTCGCCCTGCACGGCGAGCTTGGCTTTAATGAGCTCAAGCTGCAGGACCATGGCGTTCAGCGGGTTTTTGACTTCGTGGGCCATGCCGGAGGTGAGGCGCCCGAGGGCGGCGAGCTTGGCCGTGATATCGATCTGGTCTTCCAGCCGGGCGCGAGTCGCGGCATCGCGCAGCGTCACCAGGCTGGCCACGTGCTTGCCTTCCGACTCGACAAACTGCACGCTCACGGCGACGCGCGGAATTTCCGGATTCCCTGCAAGCTCCACCACCTGCGCCGCGAGCGGTTGGCGGGCGCGAAACGCCTCGCGAATTTGCGTTTCGAGAGGGTTGTTCCCGGCAAAGCACTCGCTTGCTGCGGGATGACTCTCGGTACCGGGGGACCGCCCCAGGAACCGTCCCACCACCGGTGTGGCGAGCACCAGGCGGTCTTTCTGGTCGAAGAGCATCAGTCCATCCGTAAGCTTGCCAAAGAGCTGATCGAGGTTCTCCTTTAGGGCAACGAACGCGGCTTTTTCGCCGCGCATCTGCTCGCCCAGCAAGTTGAGCTTGGAGGAGAGGATGCCCCATTCGTCCTTGCGGTTGAGTGGCAAACCCGGTGATGCCTCGCCTCGCGTCATGCGCTCGACGCCTCGAGAGATGGCTTCGAGCGGACGCAGCAACCGGTAGGAGAGCAATCCTGCGGTTACCGTGGCGAGCAAGACGGCGAGCGCCGAGAGGACCAGCGCCCGCGTCAGTTCCGGCGTGACCTGGCCGCGCAGGAAGAGCGTCGAGACACCCACGCGAATGTCGCCGAGCGGGCGATCTCCAATCGCTAGGGGGAGTGGAATCTCGTAAATCCTCGGCGGACCATAGATGACGCGCAATTGGTTCAGCAAGCGGGCGCCCACCAGGTCGTGGAACCGGGGCGCGCGCTGATAGGGGCGGCGGACTTGCTCCGGGTCGGTGTGGACGGCGACGCGCCCGTCGATGTCGGTGATCGCCACGTAGTAGATGGTGGGAATATAACCGATCGCGGACTCCATCGACGTGGCAAGCCCGCGGTCCGAAGCAAGCGTCGTTTGGACGAAGATTCGGACGGCTTCGGGGTCATTAGGGTTGATTTCGGCGGGAAGGCGGGCCTGGGCCAAAGCGTCGCGCGCCTGGTTGTATGTGGCGCGCGCCACATATTCACCGCGGATTTCCACCTCTCTCAGGGCCTGGCGAGTGATGGTGGAAACGTAAAGGGTGGAGGCGGCAAGGGCCACGGCCAGGACGAGCAGCGAGATGAGCGCCGTGAGCTTAGCTTTGAGACTGAGTCTCATAGTCCTTCAGCTTGTTGTGAAGGGTTTTCAGGCTGATGCCCAGGAGATCCGCCGCCCGCGTCTTGTTGTTCTGGCTGGAAGCGAGCGTCTCCAGGATCAGCCGCCGCTCGGCTTCGGCGACGGTCATGCCGGCGCGCAGCCGGAGAGGGTCGTCCCCCCCGGTGGGCGCCGGGCGGCCGAAGTCCGGCGCGATATCGCGCCGTCGCAGTGTCTTGTCCGGGCAAATGACCACGGCGCGTTCGAGGACGTTGCGGAGCTCGCGTACGTTCCCCGGCCAATTGTAGCGCTGCAGGGCTGCGCGTACTTCCTCGTCAATCCCCGCAATCGTGCGACGGTGCTTGTGGTTCAATTCCTCGATGAGTGCCACCGCGATGTCATCCACGTCCTCCAGGCGCTCGCGCAATGGAGGGATCGAGATATGCACCACATTCAGGCGGAAGTAAAGATCGTTGCGTAGTTCGTTCTTCGCGACGGCTTCTTCCGGGACCTTGTTGGTGGAAGCGAGCACGCGAACGTCGACGGAGATTTCACTCTTGCTGCCCAGACGGCGCACGCGCGAGTCCTCCAGCACGCGCAGGAGCTTGGCTTGCGTGGGGAAGGGCATCTCTCCGATTTCGTCGAGCAGGAGGGTGCCGCCATCGGCCATCTCAAAGCAGCCCAGCCGCCGGTCGACCGCCCCCGTGAATGCTCCCCGCTCGTGCCCGAAGATCTCGCTCTCCATCAGGCTTTCCGGAATGGCCGCGCAGTTGACGGCGATGAAGGGCTTGGAGGCGCGCGGGCTCAGCTCGTGAATGGTTCGCGCCACGAGTTCCTTCCCCGTGCCACTTTCCCCCGTAATCAGCACGGAGGCGCTCGACGTCGCGACCTGCTCGATGAGGGTCAAAACCTCTTTCATCTTTTTCGACCGGCCGGCAAGTTTGGAGAGCGCCCCCTGGTCACTTAGCCTCTGGTGAGCGATTTCAAGCTGCCGACGGGTTTCCGTCCGGTCCAGGCAATTGCGCAGCTCGATCTGCAGTCGCTTGGGATCGATGGGTTTTTCGAGAAAATTAAAGGCGCCGAGCTTGGTGGCTTCAACGGCTTGCTCGACTGTACCCTGGCCGGTGAGAAGAATGACCGCTGCGGTGGATTGCGCCTCGCGAAGCTGGCGCAGAAGGTCCATGCCGGTCAGGCGCGGCATTCGCAGGTCGGAGAGAATCACGGCCGGGCCGAAAGTGGCGATCTTCTCCAGAGCATCCGCGCCGTCGGCGGCCGTCTCGGCGACGTATCCCCAAGTCTGCAGCAACTCAGCGAGGCCGCTTCGCTCGTTGGCTTCGTCTTCGACTACGAGAATTCTGGCGCCCTGGGGCACAGCAAACCTCCTCCCGAATTCACTAGTGTACACCGATGGAAGGCCGTTTGGGAAAACGGGGTTCTGCCTGGCCCTGCCCGAAAGCCTCCTTGTTCCTAAAGAGGACATGTATTAAGCTGGCCCTGATTTCTCGGGTATGAAAACTTCCGTGCTCATCGTCGAGGACGAAGATGTGATGCGCACTTTCTGTGCGGAGGCGCTCACCTCACTGGGTTACAGCGCCCAGGCGGTGGATTCGGTCGAACGCGCGCTCCCGGTCCTTGCAACCGGCCAATTTGACGCCATCCTGACCGATGTCCGGATGCAGGGTCTGAGCGGGCTCGACTTGCTGGAAGTCGTCAAAAGGGACTACCCGGGGATTGAAGTGGTCATAGCTACCGGCTATGGAACGGTTTCAGCCGCCGTCGAGGCGATGAAAAAGGGCGCTTACGATTACCTGACCAAGCCTCTCAAGCTGGAAGAGCTCGAGCGCGTTTTCCGCCGCCTTGCCGAAAAACTGATGCTCGCCGAAGAGAATCGCCGCCTGCGCGACCAACTCAAGACGCATCAGGGTTTCGCCAGCCTGATTGGGACTTCGCCCCAGATGCAGAAGGTCTATCGCCTAATCCTCAAAGTGGCGGCGAAGCGCCATCCCGTGCTGATCACCGGCGAAAGCGGAGCGGGTAAGGAGCTGGTAGCGCGCGCCATCCACGCGTACAGTCCGTGGAGTAAGCAGCCGTTTATGCCCGTCGATTGCGGCGCCCTGACACCGGGGTTGATCGAAAGCGAACTCTTCGGCCACGTGCGGGGGGCGTTCACCGGCGCCGTGCAATCGCGGCAAGGTCTGCTCGCGGCAGCCGAGGGCGGCACGGCATTTCTCGATGAGATCGGAGAATTGCCCGTCGAGATTCAGGCCAAGCTGCTGCGCGTTCTGCAGGAAAAGGAAATTAAGCCCATCGGCTCGAACCAGCGCACGCGTCTGGAAGCGCGTATTATCGCCGCCACGAATCAGAACCTGCAGGAGGCGATTCGCGACGGGAAATTCCGGAAGGAACTCTTCTTCCGCCTGGACGTGGTGACCATCAAGCTGCCGCCGCTACGCGAACGCAAGAGCGACATCCCGCTCTTGGTGCATTATTTTCTCGATCGCCACGGCACAGGAGAAGGGAAGACGGCTGCGGTTTCGGCCGAGGCGATGAACCGCATGGTGAGCTACGACTGGCCGGGAAACGTCCGCGAGCTGGAGAATTGCGTGCAACGGGCTTTGGCGCTCGGCTCCGGAACGAGCATCCAGGTTAAGGATCTGCCCACCAATTTAATGCACCACGCGAGCTCGGTCACCCCTCCCGCCAGCCAGGAGGTGGGCGTTGAATCACTCGACAACCAGGAGCGACGGGCCATCCTGCGCGCGCTGGAGACGACCAACGGCGACCGCATCCGCGCCGCCAAGCTTCTCGGCATCGGCAAAACCACCATCTATCGCAAGATCAAGGAGTACGGCTTGAACGCCGCCGCGAAATCTTCGCCCCGCGTCTGAATTCAGGCCGGCTTTTCCTTCTTGAAATTCCCTAGTGCCGTGTCCCCGGAATTCTTGCACTAAATCGTCAGGGCGCGCCTTCAGGCGGGCCGCTCAGGATGAGGCGACGCTTCCAAGGGCGTTTAGGCCCTGAAGGTTACGGCCTCAGCGGCTGAAGCCGTGGTCAGTTTGGGTGGCCCTCGTCGGCACGGCTGAAAGCCGTGCCCTGACGCGATTCATGCTTCACTTTCTTCGGTAACGCTCCACTAGGAACCCGTGCTGCTGTAATTCCGCACACCGTTATCCCATACGATGCGCGCCAGAATAGCGAAGGCGAGGGTTACAACGGGGACAAGCCGGAAGAGCGGCGCGAAGGCCTCGCGCCCGAGGAAGTGCGTGACCGGATAGAACGAGGCGAAAGCGAAGGGGATGATCCAACTCAAGAGAAACTGAATGTAGAGGTTATAAATGGTCAGCGGATAACGCCCGAAAGTAAGCATGTTGAAGACGGGCGGAACGATGCCGACCCGGTCCTCGAACCAGAACGACACCGCCGTGAGCAACAGGAAGACCGCGAAGTAGATCACCGCCCCGCAAATCGCCATGGTCACGAACCAGAAATAGTCAGTAGTGTGCCAGGCAAGGCGCAGATGTCCTGAGCAGATAGCCACCACGGTAATGCCGGTCACCACTTCCTGCAGGGATTCGAGACGGAATTTTTCGAAGAGCACCTGGAAAAGCGTGTCGACTGGACGCAAAAGGATGCGGTCGAAGCGGCCTTGGATGATGTAGAGGTCGCCGAATTCGTAGAGGTTCCAGCTGAGAATGTTGAAGAGCCCCAGCGGAATGAGCGAAAAACCGTAAAGAAACAGCACTTCGTAGAACGACCAGTCCTGCAGCTTGGGAATCTTGGAAAACAACACGAGCACAAAGCCGAATCCCAGCAC
>JACQNR010000449.1 GCA_016202975.1 Acidobacteriota bacterium | reverse complement strand
CGCAAGCTGCGGCAACCCGTCCCGGCGGCTCGCCTGCTCCACCAGTCTCCGCCACTACGGACCGGGAGTCCCTTATCCGCGAAGCCAATCAGCATTTCGAACGCGCTCAGCAGCTGTTGCGCCAGGGCGACTTCGCCGGCTACGGGGAAGAGAATCACAAGCTCGGTGAAGTCTTGAAGCGTCTCGCAGAAAACAAGTAGCGAGGGCCCTCCACGGCCGCGCGACGCGTGAGCCGGGCGTGCAGTGGAGCCTACTGCTACGGCTTGTGAATGGAGCAGGCAGCGAGCGCCCCGGCCGGGTCAATTGCTGCGCCGCCCTTGATGACCTCGCGGATCACGCCTTGCTTGTCGATGACAAAGGTGACGCGCTTCGCCCAACGAATAATGGGCATGAGAACGTCGTAAGCGCGGGAGACGGTCTTCGCTTCGTCGCTCAGGATGGGGAAGGTGACGCCGAGGGACTGGGCGAAGGCTTTGTTCCTCTCGCGGCTGTCGACGCTGATGCCCAAGACCTGCGCCCCGGAAGCTTCGAACTTGGCGATATCAGCCTGATACGCCTTGAGCTCGCGCGTTCAGCCCGACGTGAATGCCTTAATGTAGAACGCCAGCACCACCGAGTGCTTGCTGCGAAAATCGCTGAGGCGAACTGTTCTGCCGTTCTGGTCGGGCAGGGAAAAATCCGGCGCGGGGTCGCCGACCTTAAGTGCAGCCTTCGCCATGAGGGCAGATAGTAGCACTGATGCGACGATAAGCGCGATCCTGCCTGCAGCATGTCTCAACATAAAGCGGGGAGGGCGGACGGGAGGCCCGCCAGATCATTCTGTCTTCTGACTTCTTGCTTCTTACTTCTTCTTTTCGAGCATGCTGCACATGGTGTGAGCGCCACTCGGGTCAATGGCGTCGGCGTCCTTGTCGATGCGGCGGATGATGCCTTGCTTGTCCACCACGTAAGTGGTGCGGTTGGCAAAGCCGTGCTCTTCGTTGAAGATTCCGTATTCCTTGGAAACTTTCCTTTGGAAATCGCTGAGGAGAGGATAAGTGAGGCCGAGCTGCTTCGCGTACTCCTTGTTGGAGAAGCGGCTGTCTACGCTGATGCCCAGAACCTGCGTGTTCGTTGCTTCGAATTTGGCGATATCAGCCTGATACGCCTTGAGCTCCTTCGTTCAACCACCCGTGAAGGCCAGAACGTAGAAGGCTAGAACGACGTTCTTCTTTCCCCGGAAATCGCTGAGCTTGACTTCCTTTCCTTCCGTGTCCGCCAAAGTGAAGTCCGGGGCGCGGTCGCCCACCGCGAGCGTCGCGCTGCTGGCCATAATCGGCAAGGCCAGCACGCTGCCTAAGAGTACGGAAGCAGTTCGGATGCTTATTCGCACGAGCATTCCCTCCTCGAGAAGTTGGGAATTCGATCCCTTGCGAGGGGCGCGATTATAACGCGAACTGAAGAAAACAAGCGAATAATCACGAATTTCAGGGTCGTGTCGTTCGCGCCTACCAAAACGAATGTTTCACGTTAAACATTAATCCAGATCAGTTTGATTCACCATTTTTTGTGTAAGTTATTGAAAATAAGACGATAATTATACTTGACAATAAAACACTAAACTTTTATGATGTGTACACACTGAAGTTAAAAATCATGCGAGTAATGGAGGAACAAAACCATGGCGATTGTAAGATGGGAACCATTCAGCAACGTATTGACGGCGCAGCGGGAGTTTGACCGCTTGTTCAAAGAGGCGTTCAGTCCGTTCTCTGGGGAAAGCGAGCTGTCCACGCGCACCTGGGCGCCGCCGGTAGACATCTATGAGACCGAGAACGACATCGTGCTCAAGGCCGAGCTGCCGGGCGTCGATCCCAAGGACGTGGAAGTGAAGGTGGAGGACAACACGTTGTACCTGAAGGGTGAGCGGAAGTTCGAGAAGGAAGTCGCGAATGAAAACTACCATCGAGTAGAGCGTTCTTACGGCTCCTTCGCTCGCAGCTTCTCGCTGCCCAACTCCATCAGCACTGAGAAGGTGAAGGCGGAGTTCAAGGACGGGCTGCTCACGCTCACGCTGCCCAAGCGCGAAGAGGCGAAGCCGCGGACGGTCAAGATCGACGTCAGCAGGAACTAAGGCAGGCGCCGGCGCCGATCGCGCCAGCGTAGCGCTAGACTGAGCGAAACCGCGCCGGGTCATCTGCAAGGGCAGACTCGGCGCGGTATTTTTTTGAGATGAAGCATCGGAGGTTTACTCCCCACACGACGGCGCGGAGTCCGAGTTTCCAGTTTCGACTTCCTAGTTTCGGGGTTTGATTATGGCGACACGATTCGACAGATTCACGGTGAAGGCGCAGGAGGCTCTGCAGGCGACGCAGGACATCGCCTCGCGTTACGGCAACCAGCAGCTCGAGCCGGTGCATTTGCTGCAGGCGCTGGTCGAGCAGCCGGAGGGCATTGTCCCGGCCATTCTCGAGCGTATCGGAGTGCGTGCTGCCGCGGTCGCCCAGGAAACCGAAAAGGCCATTGAAGCCCTCCCCAAAGTGGGCGGGACGACGGACCATTTTCTTTCCCCCGCGCTTAAGGCCGTTTTCGACCAATCCTTCAAGGAAACCGAGGCCTTTAAGGACGAGTTTGTCTCGACCGAGCACCTGCTGCTGGCGCTGACTTCCAAAAGAAACGAGCCGGCGGGGAAGATTCTCGCCCGCATGGGAATTACGCATAATGCCATCCTCAAGGCGCTGGTGGCGGTGCGCGGCTCACAGCGCGTCACGGACCCCAATCCCGAGGCGAAGTATCAGGCGCTGGAACGTTACGCGCGCGACCTCACCGAACTAGCCCGGCCCGGCAAGCTCGACCCCGTGATCGGGCGCGACGAGGAAATCCGCCGCGTCATCCAGGTGCTTTCGCGCCGCACCAAGAACAATCCGGTCCTGATTGGCGAGCCGGGGGTAGGTAAGACGGCCATTGCCGAGGGAATCGCCCAGCGCATTGTGGCGGGCGACGTGCCCGAAGGGCTGAAGTCGAAGCGCATCGTCGCGCTCGACCTGGGCGCGATGGTGGCGGGCTCAAAATACCGCGGCGAGTTCGAAGACCGGCTGAAAGCCGTGCTCAAGGAAATTGAAGACTCGAACGGACAAATCATTCTCTTCATTGACGAGCTGCACACGCTGGTGGGGGCGGGCGCGGCCGAGGGTGCGATCGACGCCTCGAACATGCTCAAGCCGGCGCTGGCGCGTGGCGCGCTGCGCTGCATCGGGGCCACCACGCTCAACGAGTACAAGAAGCACGTCGAAAAAGACGCAGCTCTCGAACGCCGCTTCCAACCCGTGCTCGTCGGCCAGCCGACGGTCGAGGATACGATCGCTATCCTGCGCGGTCTCAAGGAGCGCTACGAGGTGCATCACGGGGTGCGCATCAAGGACTCGGCGATTGTCGCCGCCGCGGTGCTCTCCAACCGATACATCTCTGACCGCTTTCTGCCCGACAAGGCCATCGACCTGGTGGATGAGGCGGCCTCCGGTCTGCGCATCGAAATCGATTCCATGCCAGCGGAGATTGACCAGATCGAGCGGCGCGTCACACAGCTCGAAATCGAGCGCCAGGCGCTGCGCAAGGAAGAAGACGCGGCTTCGAAGGAGCGCCTGCAAATTCTCGAGAAAGAGTTGGCCGGACTGCGCGAGACGTCTTCGCAACTGAAGCTGCGCTGGCAGGCGGAGAAAGAATCGATTGCCCGCCTGCGCAATCTGAAAGAGCAGAATGAGGCGCTCAAAGCCGAACTCGACCGCGCCACTCGCGAAGGGAATCTCGACAAGGCGGCGGAGATTCGCTACGGCAAGCTGGTCGCGAACCAAAAGGAAATTGCCGCAGCGCAAGCCGAGCTCGAAAGCAAGGGGCAGGGCGCACGTATGCTCAAGGAGGAAGTGGACGAGGAGGACGTGGCGCGCGTGGTCTCGAAGTGGACGGGAATTCCCGTCACCAAGATGCTCGAAGGCGAAATGACCAAGCTCGTCACCATGGAGGACCGGTTGCGCCAACGCGTGGTGGGGCAAGACGAAGCTCTGCGGCTGGTCGCGAATGCGGTACGCCGCAGCCGCGCCGGGCTTTCCGACCCAAAACGGCCGATTGGGTCGTTTATCTTCCTCGGACCGACGGGGGTTGGTAAGACCGAACTCGCTCGCGCGCTCGCCGAATTCCTCTTCGACGACGAGCGAGCCATGGTGCGCATCGACATGTCCGAGTACATGGAGAAGCACGCCGTGGCCCGGCTGATCGGCGCGCCGCCCGGATACGTCGGCTACGACGAGGGTGGACAACTCACCGAGCAGGTGCGCCGCCGGCCGTATGCCGTCCTGCTCTTCGACGAAATCGAAAAGGCGCATCCGGATGTTTTCAACATCTTCCTGCAGATTCTTGATGAGGGCCGCCTCACCGACGGCAAGGGACGCACGGTGGACTTCAAGAACTCTGTCATCATCATGACTTCGAATATCGCCGGGACGCTCATTCATGACGCGATAAATGGACGCGGGGCTGGAAGTGAGACCACACCGTTCATCACCGAAGGACTCAAGCGGCAGATTCACGAGACGTTGCTCCAGCACTTTCGCCCGGAGTTTTTAAACCGGGTGGACGAGTCGGTGATTTTCAACCCGTTGGGCAAAGAGCAGATCGAGAAGATCATCGAGATTCAGCTCGAGCACCTGCGCCGTCTGCTCGCCGAACGGAAGATTCAGATCGAGCTCACCGGCAAGGCGCGCGAACTGCTTTTCCGCGAGGGCTACGACCCGCAGTTTGGAGCGCGGCCGCTCAAACGCGCCATCCAGCGGCTGATCCAGGACCCGCTGGCCATGAAAATCCTCGACGGCGAGGTTTTGCCCGGCGAAACCCTCACCGTGGACGGCGATTTGAAAAAGGGCGAAATGCACTTCGAGCGCGCCGCATCCAAGGCCGCGCGGTGAAATCGCAGGCATCTGAGAGCCACGCGCGCGGCACCTGCGCGCCTTGCAGCAATATTATTGGATGAAAGCCATCAAGGAACGAAATCTGGGCGACCCGCTGGTAGAGGTGACTTATGAGGGAACTCCGAGTCTGCTTTGGCACCGAGGGAGATCGCCGGTCAAGTGTATGGAAAATCTGGACTCGTGGACGCGAAACCTACCTACTATCCCGAATGATGGGATCAAGCACGAAGGTAAGTCTTCATTCAGACTGCCAGGGCCGGTGGTCCATGACCTCAGAATGGTACGGTCGGCACCGCCCCAATCAACCGAATCGTGGCCGACACATTGTGCTCTGGACCTGGAATCTACCCGGTGCCGGAACGGCAAGCCACGTCTTCCGATTGATCGTCTCCGGAAGCGAGTTGCGGGTTATCCCAATTGCTGAGGATCTCCACAACGTTCGGTGGTTGGACCAGCCAGCTATTGGGAGCGCGGGTACGGTTGACATCTATGTTTCCCCAGCGCATCCTAACCAAGCAACGATGGCGCGACCAGACTTTTTGTCGGCCTTGGATCTTGATGGGGACATGAGCGTCGTCGTATTTGTCTCGTATTCCGCGGTTTCAGACGCCGATCGGATCCAAATTAATCAGGCACGCACGTCGGCTGCCTCCCAAGCAGTGGCCGCTGGTGTTGCCCCGAATGGAAACTTTCGCGGCACACTACTTTTTGAAGCGATTCAGATGTACAGGGAATGGTGGAATTTGTGCCATTTGCAGATGGAGTATAGGAATCATCCATGGCCCAAAAATGACGCCTTCCGGGGTGTGAACGAATAGGTGGTGTTACAATACCGATAAGAAATGGCTTTGGGGGAGGTTTCTTGAAGACCAAGGTAGTGGTTCACGAAGCGGAGGAAGGCGGCTACTGGGCGAAGGTGCCGGCGATTCCCGGCTGCGCCACGCAGGGAGAGACTCTCGAAGAGCTGATGGCCAACGTTCGGGAGGCCATCGAGGGTTGCCTCTCGGTAGAGGTTGAACCACCCCAATCCGCGCCCAAAGACTAGGTGCTCGAGATTGCGTTATGAACGCGGTCTCGGGCAAGGAGCTCGCGCGCGTCGTTGAACGCCACAGCTGGCAACTTCTCCGCATCCTCGGAAGTCATCACATCTACGGAAAAACAGGGAGCATCGTCCGGCTGTCGATTCCCATCCACGGCAACAAACCTCTCAAAACTGGCCTACTCAAGCACCTGCTCAAAATGGCGGGCCTCCAGGAAAGCAACCTGGATTGACCCGCTGGCGATAGGAATCCCAGAGGCAATTACTTCATATAGGCGACGCCGTAATAACGTGCCGGAGATCCCTCGGCCAGATTGGACCAGATGATCTTGGCCTTCGACTCGACGGGGACCGAGTTGGCGGCGAAGGGAAGGATCATGTGGACCTCCTCGCCGACCGTGAAGAGTTTGAGGCTCAAGAAGCACAGCCCGGCTTTGGAGACGTCGCGGGTCTGCGCGACGTCGGTCACGCCCCAGCTATTGCGCACGCGAACCCGCATCACCAATCGAAGGCGTCGGGCCTTGCGACGGTCAGTGGAGGGCGGGGCCGCCTTCCGGACTTCGGTGACCATCTCGGGCAAATCCGTCTTCTGACTGGGGCGCCAGCGCGTCGTTTCACCGCAGCGGTCACAGTGACGCGAGATGAGGCCGGTTACAAGTAATACATCGTACTCGATTGAATACATGGGGCTGTGGATGACCGTCTGGCAGGCGCCACATTCAATCAGAGCCTTGGGTTGTGTCCCCTCGGGGGGCGGCGTGAATTCGATTCCCCAAATGCCGCTCTCTGGATTTATGGCTTCCACACCCCACTCGGACCGCTCTCCAAAGACGTGCCGCAAGGCGCCCACGACACGGAACTCCTCCTCGATATCCGTTTTCCTGTTGAGAATCAGGATGACGTCGTCGGGGAGAAGCGCATGCGTTAGACTGATACACGCACCATGCTTGTTAAAACTCACTGTGGTTGTTTCTTCAGAAAAACCCACTCCACTCATGTCACTTGCGATAACGCGGATAGGAATGGGAGCGAGAATACGATCCGACCGGCGTCCTTTTTCCGTGCCTGCCGGGGCCTGAGCCCCATTTTCTTGCGCGGACATAATTAAATGATAATACAGGATTGCAACACTAGGGTCTATTCCCGCGGTCAAATTGGGCTCGGAATTGCTTGTTTATTTCTTTCACCCCTGCGTTCCACGAGGCCCGCTTTATGGCCGACGAAGAACTTGCCGGTCGAAGCGCTGCGGAGAATATACATTGAGAACGGCATGGAGGAATACTTGGTGGGCCTGGGTAGAGTTGAACTACCGACCTCACCCGTATCAGTTGTGTGTGAGGTACAAGGGAAGAAGGTGTCCTAAGTTCCGTTAGAGGTTGAGCGACGGTTCTCTGACCCGGTTCGGATAGAATCGGGTTGGGAAAATCTCAAAAAAGGAGAGCCGTCGTGGAGAAACCATATCACATCGTGGG
>JACQNR010000441.1 GCA_016202975.1 Acidobacteriota bacterium | reverse complement strand
GTCACGGCCCCGCCTACCCTGGCCAGAGGGATTCTACTCGCCCACTTGGGTCGAGATCGGCATTACCCTCGGCTTTGGCACTACATTCATGTTCCTCTACATGCTCTTTACGCGGTTCTTTCCTATTGTTTCCATTTGGGAAGTCCAGGAAGGGCGTGAACGGGCTCTGCCGGATGTTGTAGCCCGCGTCCGCTCCTACATGCCTGGCGGTATTCTGCCCGCCAGCGCGGGTGAAACGTCGCACGTTGGTGCCCCAAAGCCCGAAAGCTGAGTCGAAGGAAAACGGAGTACTCTTGGATACACGCCTTCCCAGGGGGTTATGATGAAGCCAGTCTTCAACAGAGTCGTCACAAGACTTGCCGAGGGAGTTTTCGTTCTCGTGGTCTTGTCGTTTTCGGCAGTATGGGATGTCCTGATCTCCCCAAAGTTAAATGGGACACCAATCCCAATCATCCTAGGCAGTGCTATCCTAGTCCTGGTCTTCCTTGCGCCTAAGCGGTGGTCCTAATCAGTTATGGCATAGCTGCATTCAGTAACATTGAGCTCGCCTACGCGCTCGGCCTTCTGCCCCGCGCCTTGCGCGAGGAGGCAATCGCCGCCGTCCAGGCGGCCGCAGGGGAGGGCACGAGCGACTACCACGAGGCGGCCGACCGGGCAGACATGTGCGATAAGGTGCTCGAGCTGATCGAGCAGGCGGATGAGGGAGTCACGTGATGCCCAAGTTCCTCCCGCATCGCGACCGGGTTCGACGGCAATTTAACGGGAGGTTTTCGAAATGACATCTGGACCGGGAGCTTTGGCGCTGGACGGCGCTCTCGCCCAGCATTTTCCAGGTGTTGAGCCAGTCCTGGTGCTGATGACCAGCGCCGACCGGGACGGCTTCGATGCGATCAAGGTCTTGCTTGACAGGGAAGGCTCTTTTTGGTTCTATCTCACCTTCGGCATCAGCGACCTGGGAGAGAAGCAGGGCACGCACCCGGCGCTCAGTGGACTGGGCTATGAGCTGACGATGCGCGTGCCTGCCGGTCCTGAGCCCTCGCCTCCGGACTGGCCCATTCCGCTTCTCAACAACCTCGCGCGATACTTGCGGCCGATGCGGTACGACGTAGTAGATTCGGAGCCCATCTTGTTTGAGACTCCGCTTACAACCGATCCGCCCACTGACCTCACCGGCGTGATGTTTGCCGATGACGTGCAGTTGGGTTATGGGGTGGACACCCCGAACGGCTACGTGCAATTCCGCCAGGTAGTCGGCATCAGGCAGGAAGAAGGCATCTACCAGTCAGCCTTTGGGCGTGCGGCGCTGGTGGAGAAGATCTCTCGCTCAAATCCCTTTCTGCACACGATTCTGGACAGGCCCTCGGTGCTTCCCCCACCCGTTTAGCTGGGAGCGAGCCATGAGCCAACCTGCACTGCGACCGTGTCAATGCGAAGACAGGCGACCAGGCATGGCCTGGATTGATCCCCTTCGCGAGCCGATGCCGAGGGGTGGGAAGCTGCTGATCGAGTGTGGTCGTTGTTCCGGAGTGCTTATCCTGGCAAGTGATGGCATGGGCCGCGTAACCATCGAGGCTCCCAGAGTGGATTCCCTGCTGTCCGATTTTTCATCCTGGCTCGACGAGGCAGCCGCGGCGACGGGGCTCACCACTGAGGCCGTCGCGACTGAGATCGGCAAGCCGTGGCTCAAGACGGACGCGGCGGGATGCCCGCACTGCCTTGCCGTCCGGCCTGAACCCTATGTCAAAGGGCTTAACCACGTCGCTTCGAGCGATGGTCTGGACGAGTTGTACCAGTGTCCGAAGTGCAGCGCTTATCGCTGGAAGACGATTGAGACTCACGGCTTCGCTGAGGTGGAGGTTTGGGGCCGAGCCACCCGCGACGACCTCCGTCAGTTCAAGTGGTATTTGGATGAAGAGAGCAAAAGGAGAGGAATTCCGCAAGAGGAAGTAATAGAAGAAATATTTCAACACTGCGTTTGAGTCGCGGTGAAGCGGTATTGTAAGATTCTTGCACCATGGCCCCCGAGTCCCCAAGCGCCGTTCCGCTGCCCGGCCTGGAGGGCTATCTTCTTTTACCGGTCGAGTTCGTTCAGCGCGACAAACCGTCTTACGAAAATGGAGGCTATTGGCAGTTCGGAAGCTTCCGTCTCGATGCCGGGCGGGTACCAGTAAAGCTCCTGCTGATTTTCGATTCGTTGCCCGGACCGTTGGGGCTGAACCTGCCCGAGATGGAAAAAGGTTCCTTTGAAATGGGCGACCTTACGGCGAAGGTGACCTGGCTGACCATTTCCACGTCGGTGCCCGAGGTGGTGAGGTTTTACTTTAAGTCGGACATGCCTGCGAATCTGGCGCAGGTGCTTCTTCTTAAGGACGAAAGCGCGGGTCTGCCTTGGCCTCCGCCCGAGCCTGGCACGGGGACCTGGCTCAAAGAGCCAGCCAAGTTCCGGACTATGGGACCAACCGCAGACCAGGGACGATGGAGGGTGAAACTGACCATCGAATTCGACGGGAAAGAGCTGCCGGCGGAGTTTCGGGTGGTCTGCGACTGCCCGCGCGAGTCGCTGGAGGTCACGATATCGCCCGATTCGCCTCGTGCGACCGGCTGCCTGATCGGGCCGGGGGATATGCCCAACAGTTTTATTGTCACGGTGCGCCCGACGTCTTTG
>JACQNR010000440.1 GCA_016202975.1 Acidobacteriota bacterium | reverse complement strand
GGGATTGATCGAGCAGTTGAGCGCCATCGCCGCCTTCATCGCCATGGTCACGGCTTCGCGGTTGAGCACGGGCAGTGCGCCGGGCAGACCCAGGCACACGGGACAGGTGTTGGAATTGGGCGGGTCGCCAAAGCGCGTGGAGCAGGCGCAAAAGATCTTCGACCGCGTGAGAAGCTGGACGTGGACTTCCAGTCCGATCACCGCTTCGTATTGCGCCTTTACGCCCATACTCACTGGCATGAATCGGCAACTCCCTTCCCTAAGCCCTTCCTTTACTTTCCAAGCGACACTTCATTATACCGAAACTTTCTCGCCATTCCCGCGGGCAATCATCCGTCGTCACTCGTGTGGGAACTGGCTTGCGCTCCATGTAACACGCGGCCGACCGCTTGAGGGATTGCGGTCCACGGCGACCGGCGTACGGAAAACGCAGCTGAGTAGTTCCGCTTCAAACACTTCGTCCGGACGCCCTTGGCGGAGACATCGGCCGGCATCAAGCAGCAGAACCCGGTCGGCAAGCTCGGCCGCAAGGTTCAGTTCGTGGGTGACGATGACAGCAATGCAGCGCTCCGAAATCGCCACGTCACGCAGCAGGCGAAACATTTCGATCTGATAGCCAATATCAAGATTCGCCGTCGGCTCGTCAAGCAGAACGAGCTGTGGCCGCTGCGCAAGCGTCCGCGCCAGCACTGCGCGCTGAAATTCTCCGCTGCTGATTTCCAGAATCCCGCGCGCGGCAAAACCCTTCAAATTGGTCTTTTCGAGCGCCCAGTCCACCCATCGCTCGTCTTCGGCGGTCTCGAACAGGTGGTGGCCGAGGTGAGGGTGGCGGCCTTGGCGGACAAATTCCCGCACCGCGAACGAAAAGAGCAGAATCGTCTCCTGCCGAGCCAGCCCGACGCGCCGGGCGCGCTCGAGGGGCGAAAGGCGCGTGAGGTCAACCCCGTCAAGCAGGATGCGTCCCGCCGCGGGGCGGAGATGGCCGCTGATCACTTCGAGAAGTGTCGACTTGCCGGAACCGTTCGGGCCAATGATCGCCACAAGCTCGCCCGCCGCCGCCTGGAAACTCGTCGATCCCAGCTCGAAATGCGCGTAGTGGAAAGAAACACCATCCACTTCGAGTGTCGGGCCATTGAGTGTCGAGTTTGGCATTTCTAGCCCGCTGTTCTCCTAAGCAAATAAATAAAGACCGGCGCGCCCGCCACCGCGGTGACGGCGCCGACGGGAAGCTCGTTGGGCGCAACCAGGGTCCTCGCCAGGGTGTCGGACACCACGAGAACGATTGAGCCGCCCAGCGCCGCGGCCGGGAGCAGCGTGCGGTGATCGCTGCCGACAAGCATGCGCGCGAGGTGAGGCACGAGCAGGCCCAGGTACCCGATGGCGCCCGAGAGCGCGACGGCTACGCCGGTCAGCGCCGACGCCAGCAGGAAGATCATGGTTTGCGCGCGGGCCACGTTCACGCCGAGGTGCGCCGCTTCTTCTTCGCCGAGGAGCAAAACGTTCAGGTCTTTTGAAAATGCATAGAGGCCGAGAAATCCGAAGACCACCAGGGGAAACAGGATTTTCAATTCAGCATCAGTCACCGCACTCAGGTCACCCATGAGCCAGAAAGCCATGCCGCGCACGTCGCGCGTGGAAAGCATGGTCAGGACGAAGAGGATGGCAGCGGAAAGGAACGATGCGGTGATGACTCCCGCGAGCACCAGCGTGTAACTGGCGAGGCGGCCGGCACGCCGGCCGAGGATGAATACCCAAGCCGTGGTCGCAAGCGCCCCCAGGAACGCCGCGAGGGGCGAAGCGGTCGCCACCGCCCCCCCGATCCAAAGCGCCACGATCGCGCCCAGTGCCGCGCCGCTGGAGATGCCCAGCACGTAGGGCTCGGCAAGCGGATTGCGCAACATCGCCTGCAACACGGTGCCCGAGGTGGAGAGCGCCGCGCCCACCAGAATGGCCAGCAGGACGCGCGGCAGACGAATCTCGCGGACGATTACAGAATAATCAGTCCTGGTCGTGGAGTCACGAAGGGCGAACCAAACTTCGCCCAGGCTCATCGGCACGCTCCCAAAAGTAAGCGCGGCGAGACTCACTACGACAAGGGCCAGGGCGAGGGCGCCGGTCCCGATGAGGACGTTGCGTCGCGTGGCCGCCACGATCATCGCGCGTCCCCCGGCATGGCCCCGCGATCGGGATGAAGAATCCGCGCGATTTCCTCCAGCGAGTCCACCAGGCGAGAGCTGGCGCGTACGATCGTGTCCGAAACAAAATAGAGGCGCCCCTCTTTGACCGCACGCATGTCCCTCCAGCCGGCGAGGGTTCGAAACTCGTCCAGGTCGGGGGCGAAAGACTGAGTCTTCGGAAAAAGAATGACGTCGGGATCGAGCCGCAGCGCTTCTTCGATGCTCAGCTTCGGCCATTCTCCTTTTAAATCTGCGCCGACCGGCTCGCCTCCCGCGCGGCGAATGACGTCGCTTAAGAATGTTTGTGTGCCCGCGGTCATCAGTGGGCGATACCACACGACGAAAAGCACGTGGGGAGGCTTACGTCCGGCGGTCCTTCGATTGACGGCATCGATGCGCGCCTGTAGTTGGCGAACGACTTCGCCCGCCGCCGCTTCATGGCCCAGCACGCGTCCCAGATCGGCGATGGAAGCGAGAGTTCCGTCCACCGTCTGCGAGGTCACGCCATAGAGCGGAATGCCTACTCGCGCAAGCTGGTCCACCATTTCGCGCCGGTTAGCCTGCGGGCTCCCGAGCACAAGATCGGGCTTGAGCGTCAGAATGATCTCGATGCTAGGACTGAGCGTCGAACCCACGCGCAGTTTCAATCTCGCTTCCGGCGGATACTCGCAGGAATCCGTCACGCCGACGACCTGGTTGCCGAGGCCGAGGAGAAAAAGCGTCTCGGTGATTCCCGGCGCGAGCGAGACCAGCCGCGAGGGCCGATCCGGCACTTGAACGGCGCGGCCCGTCTGGTCCGTCACATTGCGCGCCGACAAGTGAGGAACGCACATCCACATCAGTGCCAGCATCGGGAAAGGGATCAGCTGTGTTTTTCTTTTCAAGCGGCAATAATTCATTTGTCAAAGCACAAGCCAGGATGAACAATACATCTTATATGAAGCGCATGGCATTGTTGCTGATTCTTGTATCCGTTCTCAAAGGAGCTGCCGGGATCTCGGCGGCAGAGAATCCTCTCAAACCCGACCCCATCAAGTGGTGTCATGCCACGAAGGGTGGCGTTGAGGTGCGTTCGAAGCCGGGCGGCAAGGAAAAATCGTTGGTTAAGTTGACGCGGGGCCTGCTCGTGCCCGCTTACGCCACCAAGAAGTCCGGCAGGATTGAGTGGCTCCGTATCGTGGTGGTCGATCCCGCGCTGATGACGCCGCTCTCCGGCTGGGTCGATCCGGCAGAAGTGGAAGTCGCAGACGCAACTGAATATCCGCACGATGACAAGATTCTCGCCCTTTCCGGTTCCCCTTTCCTCGAAGACTTCGCAGAGGAAAACACCGCGGTGGCGAGGTTCATCCTGCATACCAAGGACGCGGGCCCGGTGCTGGTCTGCTATCTCGGGACCGAGGTCCTGCCGCAGACACGATTGCAGGTTTTCTACAAGGCCAATGGAAGATTCAAAGCGGGGCAGTCCATGGATTTCCCTTTTTCAGAAATGAAATCGCCCTTGACCAGCCTAGAGGTCCGCGACCTGGCAGGCGACGGAGACGAGTTCCTGGTCACACGCGAACCTTACCACGTGGGGCCCCAGAGTTTCGGCGTCAATATGGTTATCCGCCGCATCGAGGGTATTAGTTTCAAGACTATCTGGAAAACTCCCATCGCGGCGCACAACTTCGACTCTTACCCACCGCGGCTGGATATCGTCGATCCAGTGGTAGCCAACATCGGCCGTCCCGGGACCGACACCAAGGGCGAAGTGGAGTTTCGCGCTCGCGGCTCACTCACCGATATCGTGTGGAAGGGCGAAGTCAATTTCCACGCGCTGGGGCGCGACAAACCTCTTGAGACCATCCATCTTGAGCGCACCTGGTCCTGGGACGGCACGCAATTCAAGGCCAATCGATAGCCCGTCCGACGGCCCTCTGCTGCCCCCGTTGCATCGCGGGGCCGCTCGGCCTATACTCCACGGCGAGATTCGCCGGGCGGCCCTGGCGAAGCTGGTGGTCTGAATAAGACCATAGGCGAAGGCTGATGTTTCGTCAGCCGGGCACGGATAGCGTGTCAGAAGTTGGATGAGCCTTCTTTTGGTCCAAAACGCGGACCGAAAGAAGGCTGGCAGAGCCGTCCGGCGAGAATATCCTGTCGTGGGCGTCTTCAAATCTATTGCGCGCATCCTGGACCGTGGGCGCGGGCCCGACAAGCTGGCCGCATGGCTCGGCCTGCGGCAAGACGAAGTGGAAGCATGGGCCCAGGGCCGGCCTCCGGAGCCCAGCGGCCGAGAGTTCTACTACAACCGTTTCACAATTCCAAAACGAGATGGAAGGACCAGGGAAATCGACGCGCCGAGCGACGCGCTGAAAAGCATGCAGCGCCGCGTGCTGCATCGTTTGCTGAATCCGCTTCCTGCGGCTGCGGAGTCCACCGGGTTCGTCCGCGGACGATCCGTCGTTCACAACGCCCAGCCTCATACCGACCAGGACGTCGTAATCAACATCGATCTCGAGAATTTCTTTCCCAGTATTACCGCGCAGCAGGTCCGGGCGAGCCTGGTCGCGTGCGGGTGGAGCAACACCTCCGCCGACATACTAACGAATATTTGCACGTATCAAGGGCGGCTGCCCCAAGGGTCGCCCACTTCGCCGCCCTTGAGCAACATGGTGGCGCGCCGTCTGGACGCGCGCCTCGCGGGCCTGGTGAAAGGCTACGACGGCCACTATACGCGCTACGCCGACGACATGACTTTCTCCTTCCCTGCGTTTGGAGCAGCGCTGGACTGGAAGGCCTCTACTGCGGTCAAACAGGCTCGCTGCAAATTGTTGAGTATGATTCAAATGATCATCGAAGAGGAAGGATTCAAAATACAAAGGAAAAAGCGCATACGCATTCAACGTGCACACCAGCGCCAGACCGCGACGGGCCTGGTGGTCAATTCGCGCGTCAACCTGCCGCGCGAGTTCCGCCGAAGGATTCGCGCCGCCGAGCATCGCGAAAAGTTGGGGAAGCTGAGCGCCGAGGATAAAGCGCGATTGCGCGGCTGGCAATCGTGGCGCGCGATGGTTTCCCATCAAGGAGCACAGGCGGCTTCACCGCCATAACCCTTGAGCTCCGATCTCCATTCCCGCCCCACCGCTGCGGACGCGCGTGACTCCGCCGGCCCTCAACCTTCGCGGGGCGCGCCCGGCGCGTCGCACGTCCGATGGCACATTCTCCTCCTGCTCGGCGTGATCGCGGGGCTGACTTTTCTCGACCGGCTCAACCTGAGCATCGCGGGCAAACATATCCAGGACGAGTTCGCGTTTTCCACCGAAACCATGGGGTGGATTCTGAGCGCCTTTGTCCTGGGCTACGCGCTCTTCCAAGTGCCGGGCGGATGGCTGGGCGACCGGCTCGGCCCGCGCGGCGTGTTGACCACAGCGATACTCTTCTGGTCGGCCATGACGGCGGCGACGGCGCTTGCCCCGCGCCTGCCGATGGTGCAATGGCTGGGAGTCGCGTGGTCGTTCGCCGTCGTGCGGTTTCTGGTCGGGGTGGGCGAAGGCGTCGTGTTTCCGAACATCAGCCGCATGACGGCCTTCTGGATGAGCGCGCGCGAGCGCGGCATCGCCAGCAGCTTGTGGCTGGTCGGCGTCGGCGCGGCCGGCATGGTCACTCCCCTGCTCGTCGCGCGCACCTCGGAGCGATGGGGATGGCGCGCATCATTTCATCTCTGCGCCGCCATCGGCCTAGTGATTGCGCTCGTGTGGCGTCTCTATGCCACAGACCATCCGGAAGATCATCCCCGCGTCAGCCCGGCGGAACTTGAGGCGATTCACGCCGGACGGACCGGACCCGGTCGGGGCACGATCGCCGCGCCCACGCCCTGGCGAAAGATGTTCTCAAATTTGTCGGTCTGGGGATTAGTCCTCAGCTATTTCTTCATCGCCTATCCCGCCTACGTTTTCTACACGTGGTTCTTCATTTATCTGGTGCGCGTGCGCGGCCTGTCGGTCGCACAGGGCAGCTTGTGGGCCTCGGCGCCTTTCATCGCCATCGCGCTGCTCGCGCCAATCGGCGGATGGGTATCCGACCACGCCGTGGCGCGCCTGGGAAAGCGGCGCGGACGACAGGTGGCCGTCACTTTCGGCGCCACGGCATCCGCACTGCTGATGTGGGTGGGAGGTCACGCGGCAAACAACACCGCGGCGATTCTGCTGCTGGCAGGCGCAGCGGGATTCAATCTGTTCGCCGTCGCCACCTGGTGGGCAGCGTCCAACGACCTGACTCGGCAGCACGCCGGAGCGCTTTCCGGCATGATGAACATGGTCGGCAACTTCGGCGGCTGGCTCTGCCCCATCGTCACCGGCTACATCGCTGCGCGACTCGGCTGGGCGCAGGCGCTCGATTTCGCCGCCGTGGTCACTGTCTCCTCCGGCGTATTCTGGATGCTTATCGATGCCGGGCAGGATCTCGACGCGTTTGGGTAACAGCTATTTCCGCCGGCAGTCTCTCCGCTCGATGCAATCCTTGGCTCGCGATTGTTCACGCGTCTGCCACTGCATGTTCGACGGGTCGTCAGCGCCCCCACAGGCGAGCGGCGTAACATGGTCAATCACCCACCCCGGTCTACCATGGGGAAATCCGGTACGCCTCATAAACTCGTGCCGCGCCCCCGAGCTTCTTTTGATGCGCCCGCGGCTGTCCCGCGGCCCAGCGTAGATTGAGGAATGATAGGCCCTCGCGCTTCGGCTGGGCGGCCGCGAGGAAGCTGGATTCCCCGCCAACAACTCCGCCCCAATCAGGCATGCCACGCCAAGCATATTGAAGACTCTTCTCTGCACATAAACCTTATCGGCGTCCTGAGCCTTGATCTGGAGTCAAAACGAGGGACTCCTGGAGGGCTACACTCAGCCAGCAACGGAAGTATCGCGATAGCAGGCCCCTACGCCTGCCCTCCGAATCCCGCCGTGGGGAGGTCGAGCCTCCGACGCCTCCGAGTGATTTTGTGATTGGAAAAATCTTCAGGGGGTCCCCAGGTTATTGACCCCCGGTGGGTTGATCAGGCTTCTTGGCGGGATCCGCTTGCTTATTGTTTTGACTTTTTTGGGCGATCAAGTTCTCGAAAACCTCTTCAGCCTTGGATTTCACCGCCTGACGATCTTCCCACCAATGGCAGGGCCATCCGGCAGCAATCATCGTTCCGCGCTCCTTCGCCGCAAGGGCCTCGGGCGAGTCCGGTGGAAACGAGGAGACGACGGCGGCGGCATCGTCGAGATGACCGAGCAATCGACTTCGCTGATCGGCAATTTTTACATAATCAGCGGCCCCCACCACGACCAGCATTAACAACACAACTATCAGAGGCCAAATGTACTTCTTCATCGGTACCCCACCGTGACCAGCAACCTCTTGTTCGAATCTAAGAGAACGCTGTGCACGTCAAATGCCATCATGGTTCCGCACCTCCCCTCCCGCCGACTAGCACTCCGGTGATATAATCCGCCGGAAACGGTTCCGGCGCGATGATTGACGGCCGACTGATTTCCCCCGGCATTTTGAGAGTCCGCTGATGCCAGAATTTCTCCTTCCGCTCTTTCCGCTGGGAATCGTGCTTCTGCCGCAGGAGCTATTGCCGCTCCATATCTTCGAGGAGCGCTACAAGGAAATGATCGGCGAGTGCTTGGAAGCCAAGAGCGCGGGGGCCGGAAATCAGGAGTTTGGAATCCTCCAAGTCCGGGGCGAAGAGATGCACATGGTGGGCTGCACGGCCCGCGTCGTAAACGTCACGCGCACGTATCCCGACGGGCGGCTCGATATCCTCACCGTAGGCGTGCGCAGGTTTGAGGTGCTCTTTACCAACGAGGAGAAGTCATACCTGCGGGGTGGGGTGGATTTTTTCGACGACGACCCGGGTGCGGACACCGCCGGTGAGACCGAATCCCAGCGCGCCATCGGGCTGTTTCGCACTGCGATCCAGCATCTCCGCAAGTCGAAGGACATTCCCATCCATCTGCCGCCCCCTTACCGGCATCTCTCCTTCCGGGTGGCCGGCTCGCTGCCCCTGGACCCGGCCTTCAAACAAGACCTGCTCTCGTCCCGCAGCGAATCCGAGCGTCTGGAGCGTGTGACCCACGCAATGGAACAGCTGATCGCTCACGTGACGCGCGTCGAAGTGGCGCAGCGCAGGGCGGGCGGAAACGGGCATTCTGTAAACTGAATCCAGTCCTGATTCCCCGGTTCACTTGAAGGCGCTCATCGAGCGTGCTATACCGAACGATTGGAGGCTTCTGATGATATCGCCAGGGGTGTTGCGCGAACTCTACGATTACAATTTCTGGGCGCGCGATCAGCAGCTCGCGGTCTGCGAAAAACTGAGCGAAGAGCAATTGTCGCGTCCGCTCGGCGCGAGCTTTGGCTCGCTGCTCGACACGCTGAAACACCTGCTGGGTGCGGAGTGGGTCTGGATGGAGCGCTTTGATGGCCGCGACGCCCGCTCTGTACCCTGGTACAAGGAAACCAGTTCCATGGGATTGTTGCGCGTGCGCTGGGCGCTGGTCGAGGCGGACCTCCGTCGTTTTGTTGAGTCGCTCACGCCACAGGCGCTCACGGCGCCTCTCACCTACGTCAATTTTAAGGGCGAAACTTGGACGTATCCGCTCTGGCAGATGCTCCTCCACCTCGCCAATCACGGCACCTACCACCGCGGCCAGGTCACCATGGCGCTGCGCCAACTCGGCGCCACGCCGCCCGCCATCGACTTTCTGGTCTATTACGACAAGAAGTAAATTGTGGATTTTAGATTTTAGATTTTAGATTTAGGATTGGACGAGCCCGCCGACTCTCGAGGGTATATGCTTACCGAGGACTCTTGTGGCCTTTCGATTTTCGCTTCTTCTTGTGGCCCGCTAGCTCACCAATTCATAAGAGGTAGTTACGTCGATTGCGGCTTTGACAGACCGCGCCACCGGGCAGCGGTCCTGGTGGAAGCCGTGGACGCGCTCGATGGTTTCGCGGTGCTCCTCGGCAGCGCGAAGTTTATAGTGCGCGTGGATGCGCTTGAGGAGGAGGACGCCGCCCTCGACTTCCATTTCGCCGGTGATTTCGCCCACCAGCCGCCCGCTGCTCGCATCGATGCCGCGCGCTTCCAGCGCGCCCCCGAAGGTTCCAGTGAGTCAACCGCCGGTGGCGGCCACCATGTAATCGAGCGTTGTGGCGCGGGGAGGGAAGTTCTCGGGCGACACCTTGTAGTGCGCGGCAATTTCCGAGTGCACGCCGAATTTCACCGGCTCAGATTCCGCTGGCACATAGGCGAGCCTCTGCGGTCCGCGCTCGCGCTCGATTCGCACTCGTGAGACATACACGACCTGGCCAGGTTCCGCCATGACTTCCTCCGTTGGGGGATTATGGTACGGCAGGGCCGCATTGTCGACAAGGATTCGGCGGGGGCGGTGGTTAGGAGTTTGACTGCTGTTGGGAGGGCCTCGAAAGCCGATATCGCAGCTTGCCCAGCCCTCGATTTATGAAATGGTCGCGCCCGAGGAATGGAATGACCGGCTGGCGCCGCCGCCCGAATCGGATGAGGGCTTCGACGATGCGCGCGTCGCGCTTGGTCATGGTCATGCCCTGGGTTAGCGCTTCAATGGCCTCCGAACGCTTCCCCGCCAGGCGGTACACGTCAGCGAGATTCAGATAGAGCTCGGGTTGAGTGCGACGCATCTTGATGGCCTGCAGACAGAGTTCTTCGCCCGCGTCCCAGTTGCGCTCGCCAGCCGCCATGGCCAGGCCCAGGTATGACATGTAAAAGGGGTTGGTCTTATCCAGTTCGATGGCCCGCGTGAAGTAGCTCAGCGCCTTGCGGGCATAATTGTTCCGGAGCAAACTCAGCCCTTCCTTGAATTCGCTTACCGCATCGACTTCGGCCATAGGCACCTCCAAGAATGGTCGCGAGGGTTGTTCGCCCCCACATTGTCGGGCCCCAATCCAAATCGCCAAGGCGGGGCGGGCCATGCTTTCAGGTCGCGTCTCCCTTCTGACGGGAGTCATCCATTTATCATGCTGAGCTTACTGCGCGCCTCAATGGTGCGATTCTTCCACCGGAAAGGTGCCATGTCAAGCCGGGACTATAAATGGAACAGCCTTGGTACATCGTATCCCCCCTGTGGGGTTGAAGTGTTTGAGTGAGAGGAGGAGGAGAGAGATGGCTGCCT